>JAPPPS010000077.1 GCA_028817405.1 Gammaproteobacteria bacterium | reverse complement strand
TCGCTACGCTTCCTTATTCCTCTACCGCACGGAATGACGGCCCCGGGCATTTTCCAACTGCACGGAATGACCGTCCCTCCCCCCGCCGCGGCCGTAGTTCCATCGCTCGTCACGACCGTCCCCGCCTTTCCCCCACCCCCTCAATCACCCCGCAAGCATACCGCGGCATATCATAAATGTCCGCGGTGGCGGCGAAGGTGCGGCCGTGGGCGCGCCAGTTGTCGCGGTCGGTGTCGGTTCGTTCAATAAATTCCCGCAAAGCGCGGTTCAAGGCCGGTTGCTCAAACGGCGATGCGAGGACGCAGCCGAGCCCCGCTTGGGTGAGGTAAGGCGCGTAGCCGCATACATCGGTGGCGATGACCGGCAGGCCGGCCACCAGCGCTTCGAGCAACACGATGCCGCCGGCCTCCTGGCGCGCCGGATGAATCAGCACATCGGCGGCTAACAGAAATTCCGGCACATCTGTGCGCCCGCCGGTGAACCGCACCCGGGAATGGACACCTAAACGCCGCGCCATTTTTTCCAACGGCGGCGCTTTGCCGCCGCCGACGATGAACAGATGCGCACGCTCGCGCCACGCTGATGGCAGCGATGCAAACGCGGCCAATGTGCGGTCCACGCCTTTGGTTTGATACCCGGAGCCGACCGCCAGCAGCAAGATGTCGTCGTCGTTCAAGCGCCACTGGCGGCGGAAGTTACGGCGCCGTGCCAGCGCCACATTTTCGTCATCGCCGGCAATGCGGTCGCGGGAAATGCCCGGCGGCAGGAGGGTCATGCGGGCGTCCGGGGTGGCGTAAAAACGGCGGAAAATGGCAAGTTGCTTCGGCGCGATGAGCATGATGTCGGTGGACGATTGGACGCCGAACACCGCGCGCTCAAAAGCGACCGCCTGCCGCGCCCGCGGCGTCAGTTGATACAACCAACCGCGCTCCTCGCACTTGTCGGCGAAGCAGTCATCGGCGGCGTAGTAGAGGTCCAGCCCCGGCATTTTGTTGAAGCCGACGACCAGATGCGGCGCAAATTCCGCCACCACTCGCGACAGTTGCGCGGCAAAACGACGGTTTTTGCCGGGGTTGGTGAGGGGGGTTTTGAGTCTCCGGCAGAGCGCGGGGAGATTCTTTCCGAGCGCGGGGAGGGGGTGGGTTTCGGCGGGGCCGGCGGGCGGGGGCGGACCGTGACTGGCTGATGCGGCCGGCGGGGCGGCGAGGTGGGTTTCGGCGGGACCGGCGGGCGGGGCGAGGTCGGTTTTGGCGGAGGTGGGCGGGGGCGGACCGTGGTTGGCTGATGCGGCCGGCGGGGCGGCGAGGTGGTTTTCGGCGGGGCCGGGGGGCTGGGCGGGGCCGGTTTTGGTGGGGGTGGGGACGAGGCCGGTTTTGGTGGAGGCGGGGATGATGTGCAGGTCGATGTCGGCCGGCGCGTCGCCGCGACACTCGCCGGCATACACCCGCACCCGATGCCCGCGCGCCCGGCACTCCCGCGCAATCGCAAGCATATCGCGGGTCAGCCCACCGAAGGGGAAAAAGGTGAAAAGAACGAAGGCGAGGTTCATGTTTTTGGGGCGGGGTTTTGGGGGATTTTACCCCGCTCCGTCGGCGTTGCGAATCTTGTCCAGTTTTTTGGGCGGGGTTTTGGGGGATTTTACTCGGGTGTGAAGGTTGGGTTACCGGCGTGAAGCGCCGCAATTCCTGTTTGGAAACAGGAATCCAGACGCCAAGGATGGCAAATTTACCGACTCGACGATGCTTGTTTGAATCGCCGGCCGTCCCTCACTCGTCACGCCCGCAGTCTGTTGAGCGGACGTCCAGAGTCTTTGCTTTTGGTCGATTTCGCGCAGGCCCCAATTAAAGACTCTGGATTCCGTATCGGAGGAAAATATAGTCGCTGCGCTCCTTATTTTCCAACCGCACGGAATGACGGCCCCTCGCGCCGGTACCGGTACTTAACTCCGGTTGCCGCCTTCGTTGCGGCTAAAGCCGTTGCCGATGGTCAGGCGGCGTGGCGTTTTAGGTGCACCATGAGGAGCGAGATGGCGGCGGGGGTGACGCCGGGGATGCGGGCCGCTTGGGCGAGGTTTTGCGGGCGGGTCTCGGTGAGTTTTTGGCGCGCTTCAACCGACAAGCCGCGCACTTGACGGTAGTCGGTGTCGGGCGGCAGGGGCATGTCGCCGCGCTTTTCGCGGCGCGCGATGTCGGCCTGTTGGCGAGCGATGTAGCCGCTGTAACGCGCTTCGATTTCGATTTGACGGATGACTTCGGGGTCGCAAACACCGTCAACATCGCCATCAACACCGTCGACACCGTCAACAACGCCAGCACCATCGACACCGTCGCCGTCGCCACCGTCAACGACACTGTCGCCACCGTCAACAACGCCATCAACACCGTCGCCACCGTCAACGCCACTGTCGACACCGTCAACAACGCCATCAACACCGTCGCCACTGGCAACATCGCCAACACCACCGTCGCCGCCATCGCCAACGCCATCGATGCCTTCAACACCGTCAACCAACCGCAGCGCATCTTCATAACCGACTTCCGGGCGGCGCAGCAGGTCGAGCAGGTTGGTGTCGCGCAGCAACGGTTGCCCCAATACTTCGCGGGCGCGCGCCGGGGCGATGTTGTGGGGGCCGACGCGGATGCTGCGCAGGCGCGCGGTTTCGGCGTCGATGGCGCGTTGTTTGCGCTCGACCATGCGGCGGCGACGCTCGCTGACCAAGCCGAGTTCATGCGCGAGCACGGTCAGGCGCAAGTCGGCGTTGTCTTCGCGCAGTTGCAGGCGGTATTCGGCGCGCGAGGTGAACATGCGGTACGGCTCGGCGGCGCCGCGCGTGACCAAGTCATCAATCATCACGCCGATGTAGGCTTGGTCGCGGCGCGGACTCCACGGAGATTTGTCTTGCGCATACCGCGCGGCGTTCAAACCCGCGATGAGGCCCTGGCCCGCGGCCTCCTCATAACCGGTGGTGCCGTTGATTTGCCCGGCGAAGAACAAACCGGCGATGCGCTTGGTTTCCAAACTCGACTTCAAACCGCGCGGGTCGAAGAAGTCGTATTCGATGGCGTAGCCGGGCCGGGTGATGCGCGCGCGCTCCAAGCCGCGAATGGCGCGCACGAATTGATGCTGGACATCAAACGGCAAACTGGTGGAGATGCCGTTGGGGTAGACCTCGGTGGTGTTCAAGCCCTCGGGCTCGATGAAAATTTGGTGGCTGGCGCGGTCGGCGAACCGGACGATTTTGTCTTCGATGGACGGGCAGTAGCGCGGGCCGACGCTTTGGATGGCCGCGGCCTCGCCATACATCGGGGAGCGCGGCAACGCGGCGCGGATGAGGTCGTGGACCGCGGGGTTGGTGGCGGTGATGTGGCAGGAGATTTGGCGCGGGCGGGATGGGGCGAACGAGTCGCCGGCCGCGGGGTTTTCGCCGGCGGGGTCGATGCCGGAGTCGCCGGCTGCTGAGTCGACGCCGGAATCGCCGCCGCAGTCGCCGGTCGCGAATGAAAACGCCGGCGGCGGGTCATCGCCGGGCTGTTCTTCCAAGCGCGCGTAGTCGATGGTTTTGCCGTCGAGGCGCGGCGGGGTGCCGGTTTTCAGGCGGCCCACGCCGAGCGGCAGTTCGCGCAATCTCTCGGCCAACGCCAGCGACGGCGGGTCGCCGGCCCGGCCGGCGCGGGCGTTGTCGGCGCCGACATGGATGCGGCCGTTGAGGAAAGTGCCGGCGGTCAGCACCACCGCGGCGGCGTGGAATTCGATGCCCAACTGTGTACGTACGCCGGTGACGCGCTCGCCGCTGATGAGTAAGTCATCGACCGGCTGCTGGAACAGCGTGAGGTTGGGTTGATGTTCGAGCATGCGGCGCACCGCGATTTTGTACAGCGCGCGGTCGGCTTGCGCGCGGGTGGCGCGCACCGCCGGGCCTTTGCGTTCGTTCAAGATGCGGCAATGAATCCCCGCCGCATCGGTGGCGCGCGCCATAACGCCGCCGAGCGCGTCGATTTCGCGCACGATATGCCCCTTGCCGATGCCGCCGATGGCCGGGTTGCACGACATCTGACCGATGGTCTCGATGTTGTGCGTGACCAACAATGTGGATGCGCCGGTGCGCGCGGCCGCCGTCGCGGCTTCGACGCCGGCATGTCCGGCGCCGACCACGATGACGGCGAAAGTGTCGGGGTATTTCATGTCGATGTTGGTTGTCGCGCGCGGTCGTTATTGCAACGGTTGCGCCGGCGCGCCTAACGCCTCCGGATACTGCTGGTAATAGTAGTCGTAGTTTTGCAAAATGTCCTGCGTGAATCGCCACGCTTCATCATGCGTCAACTGATTGTCCGCGGGGATGATGACGCGGGTGTATAACGCCTCACCGTGCTGCGCTCTCAACGCCGCCAAACGCGCTTCGAGTTGCGCTCGGCTGTAGTTTGTCGATTCGTCATCCTCCGGTTGTTTCAATTGAAAACGCTGCGCGCCGTCGAGTCTACTAAAGCGTACATCGACGACATACTTGCCGGCCGAACTGCGCGCCGGGCGCACCAAGTCACGGTACTTCGCGTCCAACGCTTCGTATTCTTCCTGCAGCGACCTGGCGCGTACGCCGGCCGCATCGGCCTGCGCTTGCAACGCGGCGTTCTCCGCCAAGCGGCGACTGATGGCTGCGTTCAACCGGTCGATTTCGGCGCGCGCGTCACGGTCGCGCTGCGCGGCTTGCCGCTGACTCAACTGCAACTGTTCCAGTAACCGTTGTCGCACCAACAATTCGCGCTGCTGCGATTCGACTTGCGTACTCAGCGCGCGACTGCGTTCCACTTCCGTCTGCAACAGTTCGCGCACTTGCGCAAGTTGCGAGGTCAACGCCGATTGCCGCTCCGACAACGACAAGTTCTCGCCGGTCAAAGTCTCAATGCGCGCGCCCAAACTTAACTGCAAGTCGCTGAACTGCCGGCGCAACGCCGCGACTTGTTCGCGCAAACCGGCCTCGGCCGCGGTCAAGTCGCCGACTTCCTCGCGCAGTTGCGCGCCGGTCGCGGTCAAGCCGGTGATTTCCGCGCGCAGTTGCGTCTCGGTGGCGGTTAGGCCCGCGATTTGGCGGCGCGCCGTTTCGCCTTGCGCGGCGAGTTGTTGTTTTTCTTGCGCCAGTTGATTGCGCTGCCGGATAATCGCCGCCAGTTGCGATTCCAAATCGACATTCGCGGACGCCAACGCTTCGATGCGCTGCAGTTCGGCGAGTAGCCGCGCTTGCAACGCCTCGCGCGCGGTGACGCTTTCGCCGAGCGATTCTTGCAAACTCGCGACTTGCGATTCCAACCGGCCGAGTTTGGCGACCAAGGTTTGGTTTTCCAACAAACTCGCTTCGCGCGCGCTGACGCTGGTGGTCAGTTGACGGTCGAGTTCGAAGTTGCGCGCCATCATAATCACCAGCGCCATTAAAAAAACCATGACGATGACGGTCATGATGTCGGTGAACGACGGCCACACGCTGTCGTCGCCGATGCCGCGCGCGCCATGCCCGACGCGCAAGTCGGTGAATCCGTTGCGAGCGATGCTGTGCATGACGGTGGTGACGGTGGCGCGACGGTGACGGTGACGCGGGTGACGGTTGTTGCGACGGTGACAGTGACGCGGATGACGGTGGCGCGACAGTGACGATTGCGGCGACGGTGACAGTGACGCGAAGTGACGGCGGCGACGGTTGCTCGATGCGTTACTTGCGCAAACGGAAACCTTCCTGCAGCAAACCGACCACGCGGGTGAGCAGTTCGCGGTTCTCTTCCGCCGACGCTTGCTGCTGCTCGCCGATGCGCGCCAACAACGCCGACTGCTCGGCTTGCGCTTCGGCCTGCGCTTCGCTGCGCGCGCGTTCACCGTCGCCATCGCCGCGCGCCAACTGCGCCGACAACGCTTGCGTGGCTTCGACCAACGCGCGAATGGAATCTTCGTACTGATGCTGCGAGGCTTCCAAACGCTTAATCAAATCCGCGGCGTTGCGCATGCTGTCCGAGTATTCGCGCTCTGCCGCTTGCTCGCTGGGTTGCAAGTGCGGCAGCAGCGTGGTGGCGGTAACTTCTTCGACGGCGCTGATTAAGTAAGTCTGCGTGTCGGTGAGTTTGATGTAGAAATAACCGAAGATGAGATACGCGAGAATCGCCGTCATGGTGGTCGACAGCGCGGTCGACATGCCGAAAATCATGGTGCCGAGTCCGCCGGCTTGGCCGCTGGCTTGCGCGTTGCCGTGAATCATGTCGGACGCGCCCAACAACGACAGCGACAACGACACGATGGTGCCGAACACGCCGGTTAAGATGAGTACGTTGTGAACGAACTTGAGAAAACTGTTGCGACTCGACTCGGCCGCCAACAGCGTCGCGGCCAAGGCGTTGTGGTTGATGTCGGCGCGTTGCCGGCTGAGTGCGCGCAAGGTTAAGTAACGCTCGGCCAACATGCCGTCGCGGGCGACGCCTTGCAGCGGCTCGATGTTGTCGCGCAAGTTGCGCAGCAAGCGCGCCATGCCGTCTTCTTGCGCGCGGTATTCCCAGAAGCGCCATACCAGTACGCCCAAGCCGCACAAGAACAGCGCGGCGATGCTGCCGTTGATGGCCCAGCCGATGGCGTTGATTTGGTTGAGGAGGTAAATCTGGCGCACCACATCCCACTGCCAGGCGACCACGCCGCCGAGCAGTACGAAAACCGCCGCCATCTGCAGCGGCACATGGCGGGTGTAGCGCGGCGCGACGCTGTTGGCCTGCGCGGCGGTGGTGTTGGCCGGCGCGGCGGCGGCCGCGGCGGTCGAAGTTTGTGCGGTCATGACGGCTCCGGTGTCAGCATGCTTGGCGCGAAGACCGTGGACTTTACCATAACCGGGCGGGGGTTTTGTGCAGGGGCGGCGAAGCGCGCCGTCATTCCCGCTGGGATGCGGGAATCCAGACGCCACGGATGGCAATTATCCGACTCGACGATGTTGCGTTTGAATCGCCGGCCGTCCCTTACTCGTCACGCCCGCGATTTGTTAAGCGGGCGCACTCACTGCCACTCCGGCAACAGCCGGAGTCCAGAGTCTTTAATTGAGTCGCGAGGAAGTGACGGAAGATAAAGACTCTGGACTCCGGATCCAGTCCGGAGTGGCGAATGAGCGTCTCCGCGATTGATGAAATCTCCGCCGCCTTGTTCGTTTGCCATCCGTGGCGATGTTGCGCCGGCCCAATATAAAGACTCTGGATTCCGTATCGGAGGAAAATAGTGGCGCTACGCTTCCTTATT
>JAPPPS010000044.1 GCA_028817405.1 Gammaproteobacteria bacterium | reverse complement strand
CTTCACCATGAAACGCCTGTGGCTCATCTTCGCCGTCTCAACGACGGTGATGTTTTCGGTGTTGTTGTTCTTCGGCGGGCGGATTTATCTCGAGGCGCCGCCGCGGCCGGGGGCGGTGGTGAGCGAGAGCGGCGCGACCTTGTTTACCGGCGACGACATCCAAAGCGGCATGGACACCTGGCGGCGGCTGGGCGGCATGCAACTCGGTTCCATCTGGGGGCATGGCAGTTATCTCGCGCCGGATTGGACCGCTGACCAACTGCACCGTGAGGCGTTGGCGATGCTGGATGCGCGCGCCGGCGCCGGCGCCGGCGGTGATTTCAATGCGCTGGATGCCGGCGCGCAAGCGGTGTTGATTGCCGAGTTGACCTCGGACATTAAACGCAACACTTACGATGCGGCAAGCGACTCCATCATCGTCACCGAGGAGCGCGCCGCGGCCATCGCGCAAGTGCAAAATTATTACGCCGGGTTGTTCGGCACCGGCGCGGACGACGCCGCGTTCAGCGCGTTGCGCGAGCAGTACGCGATTCCGGAATTGCCGTTGGGCGACGGCGTGCGCCCGGAGCAACTGCGCAACTTGGGCGCGTTCTTTTGGTGGACTTCATGGGCCGCGGTCACGCACCGTCCGGGGCAAAGCGTCACCTACACCAACAACTGGCCGCACGAACCGCTGGTCGGCAACACCCCGGGCCCGCAGACTTTCATGTGGACTTTCATCAGCATCGTTTTTCTTATCGCCGGCATCGGCGCGCTGACTTGGTTCTTCTGCCGCGAGCGCGACGAGTGGAAGTTGGCGCTGACGCCGGAGGCCGGCTTCCCGCAGCGCAACCCGATGGAAGAGTCGACGCCGACGCCGTCCATGCGCGCCACCGCAAAATATTTTTGGACCGTCGCGGTGTTGTTCGCGCTGCAAATTTTGCTCGGCGCAATCACCGCGCACTACGCGGTCGAGGGCCATGACTTCTACGGCATTCCGCTGTCCGAATGGTTTCCGTACGCGATTACCCGCACCTGGCATACGCAGTTGGCCATCACCTGGATTGCCACCGCATGGCTGGCCGCGGGGTTGTACGCCGCGCCGTTGATTGGCGGCGTCGAGCCGAAGTGGCAGCGCGCCGGGGTCAATGTTTTATGGGTCGCGCTGTTGTTGGTGGTCGGCGGTTCCATGGCCGGCGAATGGGCCGCCATCGCCGGTTATATCGAAGACCCGGAACTCAACTTTTACATCGGCCACCAAGGTTATGAATTCCTCGACCTCGGCCGCTTGTGGCAAATTCTGTTGTTCGCCGGCTTGTTGTTCTGGCTGGTATTGATGGCGCGGTGCATCGTGCCGCAGTTAAAAAAACGCGGCGGCGACAAACATCTCATCCTGCTGCTGTTCGTGTCCACGGTCGCGGTCGCTTTGTTATACGGCGCCGGCTTGGTATGGGACCGCACCACGCATTTAAGCATCGCCGAATACTGGCGGTGGTGGGTGATTCACTTGTGGGTGGAGGGCATCTTTGAAGTGTTCGCCACCGCATGGATTGCATGGATTTTCTGCCACATGCGTTTGCTGCGCGCGCAGACCGCGGCCGTGTATGTGATGTTCAGCGCGATGATTTTCCTGGGCGGCGGCGTGCTCGGCACCTTCCACCATTTATACTTCACCGGCACCCCGGAAGGCGTGATGGCGTTGGGCGCGGTGTTCTCGGCCTTGGAAGTGGTGCCGCTGGCGTTGATTGCGTTTGAAGCGCATGACCATTGGCGGGTGGAAAAAGACGCGCCGTGGATGCGCAGTTATCATGTGCCGGTGATGTTCTTCCTCGCGGTGGCGGTGTGGAACCTGGTCGGCGCCGGCGTGCTCGGCTTTCTCATCAACCCGCCGCTGGCGTTGTATTACATGCAAGGTTTGCAAACCACGCCGGCGCATGGCCACGCCGCGTTGTTCGGCGTGTACGGTTTGCTGGGCTTGGGACTCATGCTGTTTTGCATGCGCGGGTTGTACGCCAAGAGCCGCGCATGGGCCGGCAACACATTGAAGTGGGTGTTCTGGACCCTCAACATCGGCCTGGCGTTGATGGTGTTCTTGTCGATTCTGCCGCAAGGTTTGATTCAAACGTACATCTCCTTCGCCGACGGCTACTGGCACGCGCGCACCGCCGAACTGTTGCACTCGCCGTGGATGGAAACCTTGGTTTGGATTCGCGTACCGGCCGACATCGTTTTCGGCTTAGGCGCGGCGTTGCTGTGCATCTTCGTGCTGCGCATTGCGGTGGACCGGCGACAGTGAATCGGCCGGCATAAACCAATCGCAATCGGCTACCATCGCGCCATGTCCGCCGCTTTCCCCATCACCCTCGCGCCGCGCATTTTGTTGCGCCCGCGGGAAGTGTTTGCGCGCATCGCGTCGAACCAACCAAGCGCGGGCGCGGTGTTTTTTCAGTA
>JAPPPS010000120.1 GCA_028817405.1 Gammaproteobacteria bacterium | reverse complement strand
CGCGTTGCAGTGCTGGCGCGCGCAGCGGAAAACCTGGAAAAGCGGCAACGCCGGCACTGTTATGGCGGCCGGCGCCGGCGCGCTCAACCTCGGCCTCGGCGGCGCGGCGGTCTACGACAACAAACCCCAACCCCGCCCGCCCCTCGGCGCCGGCCCCCCACCCACCGCCTCCGACCTCCCCCGCGCCATCAACCTAACCCAACGCGCGCTGCTGCTCTGGCTGCTGTTAGCCGCGGTGGCGGAGTTGGGCTTGGCGACGGCGTAGCGTCAACCGTCACGCGCCGGCTATCGTGCCGTCTTTGATGCGGACTTGGCGGGTCATTTTGGATGCCAACTTGGGGTCGTGGGTGGCCACGACCAGACTGGCGCCGTGTTCGAGGTTCAGTTCCAGCAATAGGTCGTGAATCGACGCCGCGGTTTGGCTGTCGAGGTTGCCGGTTGGTTCGTCCGCCAATACGCACTGCGGCGCGGTTACCAGCGCGCGCGCCACCGCCGCGCGCTGACGCTCGCCGCCGGACAACTCGCCGGGTTTGTGCGCGATGCGGTGGCCGAGGCCGACGCGGGTTAAGATTCCCTCCGCGCGCGCCAATGCATCGCCGCGTTTGATGCGCCGAATCAAAAGCGGCATCGCGACATTTTCCAGCGCGGTGAATTCCGGCAGCAGGTGGTGGAACTGGTAGACGAAGCCGAGCGCGCGGTTGCGCAACGCGCCGGCGGCCGCGGGGCTGAGCGCGTTGATGTCGCGGCCGGCCACGCGCACTTGGCCGGCCGACGGCGGCGACAAACCGCCGAGGATGTGCAGCAGCGTGGACTTGCCGGAGCCGGAGGCGCCGACCAAGGCGATGCGCTCGCCGGCCGCGACGCGCAGGTCGATGGTTTGAAGCGCGGTGACGCGAATCGCATCGTGCGCGAAAACTTTGGATACGCCGCGGCATTCCAATGCGGGGGACGGTGACGGTGATGCCGGCGACGACGGTGCCGGTGACGGTGATGCCGGCGATGACGGGGACGGTGACGGTGATGCCGGCGCCGGCGCATCCGTCGCTGCATTCATCGCCGCCATGGAATTATGCTGTGCGGCGTTCATTCGTACCGCAGCGCATCCGCCGGCGCGACCCGCGATGCCTTCCACGCCGGATACAGTGTGGCGAGAAAACTCATCGACAACGCGGCCGCGATGACGCGCGACACATCGGCCCAGCGCATCTGCGCCGGGAAGTCGGTGATGAGATAAACATCGACCGGAAACAGTTCGGTGTTGAATAAGTTTTCAATCGCCGGAATCAGCGTCTCGACATTGAGCGCGGTGATTACGCCGAGCACGCCGCCGAGCACGGTGCCGGCCACGCCGATGACCGTGCCTTGCACCACGAAAATTTTCATCACCCCGGCCGGACTCAAACCCAAAGTGCGAAGGATGGCCACATCGGCGCGCTTGTCGGTGACAATCATGACCTGCGTGGAGACGATGTTGAACGCCGCCACCGCGATAATCAACAACAACACGATGAACACCACGCGCTTTTCGATTTGCAATGCGCGAAAGAAGTTGGCATGTTCCATCGACCAGTCGCGAATGCGGTAACCGCCGCCGAGTTGCCGCGCCAGTGCGCGGCGCACCGCCGGCGCTTGTTCGACATCGTCGAGTTTCAAACGCAAACCGCTGACCGTTCCCGATGCGCCGAACAAGCGCGCCGCGTCTTCTAAGTGAATGAGCGCGATGCCGCTGTCGTATTCATGCATGTTGATGCGAAACAAACCGGCCACGGTGAAGCGCTTCAAGCGCGGCAGCAGGCCGGCCGGCGTGACCCGGCCTTTCGGCGCGACCAATGTCACTTTGTCGCCGACACCCGCGCCCAACGCGCGCGCCAAAGTGTCGCCGAGAATGATTTGATACGCGCCGGCTTCCAGCGCTTCGGCGCGCCCGGCGACGATGTGGTCGAGCACCTGCGACACATCCCGCTCGCGCGCCGGCGAGATGCCGCGAATCAACGCGCCGGTGGCCGCGCCGCCGCGGGTGAGCATGCCTTGCCCCAAGATATACGGCGCTTGCGCGCGCACTTGCGGATGCGCCGCGGTTTGTTGCGCCGCGGCGCGCCAGTCGGCCAGGTCGCCGCCGGCGTCGCTGACGGTGACATGCGAGACCACGAACAAAATGCGGTCGCGCAAGTCGGCGTGAAAGCCGTTCATAATCGACATCACGGTAATCAACGCCCACACGCCGAGCACGATGCCGGCCATGGAAATCGCCGAGATGAACGAGATGAAATGATTGCGCCGCCGCGCGCGGGTGTAGCGCAAGCCGATGAAAATTTCAGGCGGTATCATCGGCGTCGAGTGGTTTTCATGGCGCGGTCGAGCGGTCGCGGTTAGCGCATTCAAGCGGTCGCGATTTAGGAAGTTGATTCGCGGCGCATGAGCGGGAACAGGAGGACATCGCGGATGGATGCGGAGTCGGTCAGTAGCATGACCAAGCGGTCGATGCCGATGCCTTCGCCGGCGGTGGGCGGCAGGCCGTATTCCAAGGCGCGGATGTAGTCGGCGTCGAAGTGCATGGCATCGGCGTCGGCATCAACTTCGACATCGGCATCGACATTGAATGCGACACCGGAGTCGCCGGCGCCGGCATCATGAGCGACATGAGATTCAACGCCGGCACCGTCGCCGGCCGCTTGCGCGCGTTGTGCATGGAATCTTGCGGCTTGGTCTTCCGGGTCATTGAGTTCGGAAAAACCGTTGGCGATTTCGCGCCCGGCGATGAACAACTCGAATCGGTCGCTCAGTTCCGGCGCGTCATCATTGCGGCGCGACAGCGGCGAGACTTCCACCGGATAGGCGGTGATGAAAGTCGGAGCGGTCAATTGCTCTTCGGCGGTTTTCTCGAACAACGCCATCTGCAACGCGCCCAAGCCGGCCGCCGGCGGTGTTTCCACGCCGCGCGATTCGGCGAACTTCGATAACGCATGGCGGTCGTTCAGTTGCGCGTCGTTCAGGTCCGGGTTGTGACGCAGAATCGCTTCGGCCATGGTCATACGCTCGAACCGCGCGCCGAAGTCGATGCGCCGGCCTTGGTAATCGACATGCGCGCGGCCGAGCACTGCGGTGCACAACTCGCGCAGCATGGTCTCGGATAAGTCCATCAACTCGCGGTAGTCGGCGTACGCGCAGTAGAATTCCAGCATGGTGAATTCCGGATTGTGTTTTGCGCTGACGCCTTCGTTGCGGAAGTTGCGGTTGATTTCAAACACGCGCTCGAAGCCGCCGACAACCAAGCGTTTGAGATACAACTCCGGCGCGACGCGCAAGAACAACGGCATGTCCAGCGCGTTGTGGTGGGTGGCGAACGGCCGCGCCAGCGCGCCGCCGGGAATGGGGTGGAACATCGGCGTCTCGACTTCCAAAAAACCGCGCGCGGTCATGAACTCGCGCAAGTGGCGAATGATTGCGGCGCGCGTTTTGAATGTCTCGCGGCTGGCATCGTTCATGATTAAGTCGACATAACGCCGGCGGTATTTCAGTTCCGGGTCGGTCAAGCCGTGGTATTTTTCCGGCAGTTGGCGCAGCGATTTGGCAAGGATGCGGAGCGCGTCAACGCGCACGCTGAGTTCGCCGCTGCGGGTGTGGAACAGCCGGCCTTCGGCGGCGATGATGTCGCCGATGTCGTATTTTTTGAACTCGTCATAACCGCCGTCCGGCAAGCGGTCGCGCTGCGCGAACAACTGAATGCGCCCGCTCATGTCTTGAAGGTGCGCGAACGCAGCGCGGCCCATGATGCGCCGCGACATCAACCGCCCCGCGACTTTGACCCGCGGCAAGGCGGACTCCAGTTGCTGTTCGGCTCCGCCAAAGTCACGGTGCAAATCCGCCGCCAACGCATCGCGGCGGAAGTCGTTGGGGAAGGCGTTGCCGCGGTCGCCACGCTCGCGAAGGGCGGCCAACTTGGCGCGTCGTTGTTGGTTGAGCGCGTTCGATTCGCCGCCGGCGTTGTCGTCGCTGCTGCGGCCGGCGTTGTCGTTGCGACCGTCGCCGTTGCCGTCGCCGACATCGCCGCCGCCATCGACATTTGTTTCGCCGGCCCGGTGTTGTTCGGGGTGTTGTTTGGATTTGCGCATGCGTTTGGCGGCGTTATAAACCGGCTTTGAGACTGGCTTCGATGAATTGATTCAGCGCGCCGTCCAGCACCGCCTGGGTGTTGCCGGTCTCGACGCCGGTGCGCAAGTCTTTGACGCGCGATTGGTCGAGGATATACGAGCGAATCTGGTTGCCCCAGCCGATGTCGGCTTTGTTGTCCTCTTCGCTCTGCTGTTTTTCGCGGCGTTTTTTCATCTCCGCTTCGAACAGCCGCGACTTTAACATCGCCATGGCCTCGGCGCGGTTGCGGTGCTGCGAGCGGTCGTTCTGACACTGTACCACGATGCCGGACGGGAAGTGCGTGATGCGCACCGCCGAGTCGGTGCGGTTGACATGCTGGCCGCCGGCCCCGGATGCGCGGTAGGTGTCGACGCGCAAGTCGGCCGGGTTGATGTCGATGTCAAAACTGTCGTCGATTTCCGGGTAGGCGTATACCGAAGCGAACGAAGTGTGGCGGCGGTTGCCGGAGTCGAACGGCGACTTGCGCACCAAGCGGTGGATGCCGTTCTCGGTGCGCAGGTGGCCGTACGCAAACTCGCCGCTCATTTTAACCGTCGCGCTTTTGATGCCGGCCACTTCGCCGGGCGATTTCTCGATGATGTCGATGTGGTAGCCTTGGGTTTCGCCCCAGCGGGTGTACATGCGCAGCAGCATCTCGGCCCAGTCCTGCGCCTCGGTGCCGCCGGAGCCGGATTGAATGTCGATGAATGCGCTCAGCGCGTCGGCCTCGCCGCTGAACATGCGGCGGAATTCCATCTTGTCGATGGCGCGCGCGATGTTCGCGGCTTCCTTCTCAATCGCCGCCACCGCGGCCGCGTCGGCCTCGGCTTGCGCCAGTTCCAACAGTTCGATGTGGTCCTCGATGTCGCGGTTCAAATCGTGCAGCGGCTGCACCACCCGCTGCAGGCGCGCGCGCTCGCGGCCGAGGGCTTGGGCCGCGGCCGGGTCGTCCCAGATGTTCGGGTTTTCCAGTTCGCGGTCGACCGCATCCAGGCGCGCTTTTTGCCCCGCGTAGTCAAAGAAACCCCCTGAGCGCGGCCACGCGCCCGGCCGAGTCGCGCAAAGAGTCGTGCAGTTCGTTGGGCGTTTCCATGGTTGGCATCGCGGTTGATGATTGAGGTCGGCGAGGATAACCGATAGCGCGCCGGCGCGCAACGCCCCGGTTATTTTTCCACGAACGCGCGTTCCACGACGTATTCGCGGTGGTCGCTTTTGCGGGTTTCGCGGAAGCCGCGGGCGTCCAGAATGGCGGACAAACTTTTCAGCATGCCGGGGCTGCCGCACAGCATGAAACGGTCGGCCTCGACATGAAACGGCGGCAGGCCGATGTCGCGCATGAGTTTGCCGCTTTGGATGAGTTCGGTGATGCGGCCGTAGTTGCGGAACGGCTCGCGCGTGACGGCCGGGTAGTAAATCAACTTCTCGCGCACGCTGTCGCCGAAGTATTGGTTGCTTTGTAATTCCGAGGTGATGAGTTTTTGGTAAGTGAGTTCGTTGATGAAACGGCAGCCGTGCACCAGGATGACGGTCTCGAAGTGTTCATAAATGTCCGGGTCTTTGATGACCGACAAAAACGGCGCCAGGCCGGTGCCGGTGCTCAGCAAGTACAACCTTTTGCCGGGCCGCAAGTGGTCCCACAACAACGTGCCGGTCGGCTTGCGACTCACCAACAGTTTGTCGCCGACTTGGATGTGCTGCAGGCGCGAGGTCAATGCGCCGTCTTGCACTTTGATGCTGTAAAACTCGAGGTGGTCTTCGTAGTGCGAACTCGCCATGCTGTACGCGCGCATCAGCGGCTTGCCGTCCACCTCGATGCCAATCATCGCAAACTCGCCGTTGCGAAAACGCATGCCCGGCGCGCGCGTGGTTTTGATGGTGAACAGCGTGTCCGACCAGTGGTGGACTTCGGTGACGGTCTCGGTGTGCGCTTCGGCCATGTTGAATCGGAACGGTGAAGTTAACCTGAGCGTTAAGTTTGCCCGGTTTGAATGCGTTTGACTACCATCGAAGCGAAAAGATTATTCCAAAGTGACGCGCGATGCGGGTATAATTTCACCCGCTGCGCGCGTTGGGTAGAATTCTTTTCCCCATCACGGTGCCGGCGGCGGCGGCGACGGTGACAACATCGATGACGACATTAACCCTGCATTCCGAACCGTTGCAGCACGGTTGGCTGGACGCTTACGGTCACTTGAACGAAGCGTATTACTTGGTGCCGTTCAGCAACGCCAGTTGGCGCATGCAGGATGCGTTCGGCATCGGCGTCGCGTATTTTGAGCGCAGCGGCTGCGCGTTGTATACGCTGGAGACGCATCTGCGTTATTTGAAGGAAGTGCGCGCGCCGGCTGAGTTGGCGGTCGAGACGCTTATTCTCGGCGCCGACGCCAAGCGCATTCACTTCGCGCATTTGTTGGTGGTCGACGGCGAGTTGCGCGCCACCGGCGAGTTTATGGCGCTGCACTACGACACCCGCGCCGGCCGTTCCGCGCCGCTGCCGGAGGCGACGCTGGCGAAGTTGAAGGAAGCGCAAGTTGTCGAACTGCCGGCATGGGCCGGGCGGCGGATTGGGTTTGGTCAACCGTGAGATGCGTTTTTGTCGCCACTTCGGCGACAGTCGGAGTCCGGAGTCTTTCGTTGAGTTTCTCACGGAGTTAATTAAAGACTCTGGACTCCGGATCAGGTCCGGAGTGGCGGCGCGAAGCGCCGTCACGCCCGCAGCCCCCGCTTAAAACACTGCGGGGGTGACGTGTTGAGCGGGCGTCCAGCGTCTTTTGCTTTTTGTTGCTTACTCGCCGGTTCAATTAAAGACTCTGGATTCCGTATCGGTGAGGAATATAGTCGCTACGCTTCCTTATTCCTCTACCGCACGGAATGACGGCCCCGGGCATTTTCCAACCGTCCGAAATGACGGCCCCCGGCATTTTCCAATCGTCCGGAATGACGGCCTTTGCCTTCGGCCGTGTATTGAACTAACCCCCCGCCGCTTTATACTCCCCTGATGTTTCCGGCCTCCCCTTCCGCGTCTGCAACTCCCGCTCGGCGGGGGCGGCGGGCGCGGGCGGCGGCGGCCCAAGCCCAGGCCCAGGCCCCGCCGGTCTGGTCCGGCGTAGTCGGCGGCCGTTACCGGCCGTTAAGCGATGCACAAGCCC
>JAPPPS010000070.1 GCA_028817405.1 Gammaproteobacteria bacterium | reverse complement strand
GGAAACGCTCAATCGCCACTCCGGGCTTTGACCCGGAGTCCAGAGTCTTTATCTTTCGTCACTTCCTCGCGACTCAATTAAAGACTCTGGACTCCGGTTGCCACCGGAGTGGCAGTGGGCGCGCCCGCTTAACAGACTGCGGGCGTAGCGGTAGGGGAGCCTGCAAGCGTGACGGCAGGGAAGACCGCGGGCGTGGCGGCGGGGGGACCATAGACATGACGGCTAAGATATAATCAAACAACGGACAAACAATTGCCGGCAACCTAACAACAAAAACCCCGACGATGAAAACGCCCAATCCGCAAACGCCATCCACCGCCTTGCCCACGCTCGCCATTCTGGCGTCGACGGTGTTGTGGGGCACTTGGTGGATTCCATTGCGCAAACTCGACGCGTTGGGGTTCGGCACGATTTGGTCGACCGGCGGCGGACTTCTCATTCCGCTGCTGGTGATGCTGCCGGTACTCATCATTCGCCGCCGGCGTATCGCGCGCGCCGGGTTGCCGCTGTTATTGAGCGCGTTTTTCTTCGCCTGCGCGCTGGCGTTGTACGCCGAAGGCATGCTGCGCGGGCATGTGGCGCGGGTGATTCTCCTGTTCTATCTCACGCCGGTGTGGAGCACGCTGCTGGCGCGGCTGATGTTGGGCGAACCGATTACGCCGCGCCGGGTGCTGACGCTGGTGTTCGGATTGTCGGGGTTGCTGGTGATTTTAGAAGTCGACAACGCCAGCCCATTGCCGCGCGATGTCGGCGAGTGGCTGGGCTTGGCGTCCGGCTTCGCGTGGGGTTTGGCGATGGTCTATACGCGGCGCGCGCGGGCGCATCCGGTGGCCGACAAAGTCGCGCTGCAGTTCGTGTTTTTGTTCCTCCTGTTCATCGCGCTGACCGCGATTCCCGGCGGCCGGCAGTGGTCCGCGACCGGCCTCGATGCCGCCTTCTCGCCGCAATTATGGCTGTGGCTGGCCGGCTTCGCGCTGGTGTGGAACTTGCCGGTGGTGTGGCTGACTTTCTACGGCGGCGCGCGCATCGAGCCGGGCCGGGTGGCGATTTTGCTGATGTTAGAAGTCGCCATCGGCATCGTCACCGCGGCCGTCTTCACCGATGAACCGTTCACCTTGCGCGAGTTCGCCGGCGCGGCGCTGATTATCTCGGCCGGGTTGACCGAATTTGTGCGGATGTCGTCTCGGCCGACGCCGCGGTCGGATTTACCGTCGCCGAATTCCCCGTCGCCGTCATCGTCGGATTCGCCGTCGCCACGGTCGTCACGGTCGCCACAGTCGCCACAGTCGCGGCCACCGTCGCGCGCCGCAACTAATGCGCGCGGCTGAAATCCCGGCCGATGGATTGCAATGTGTTGACCATACTCACCAATCCGTTGGCGCGCGTCGATGACAAATGCTCGCGCAAACCGATGGCGTCGATGAAATACAGTTGCGCGTTGGCGATGTCGCCGGGCTTCTGCCCCGCCAGCACGCGAATCAACAACGCGATGATGCCGCGCGTGATGACCGCGTCGCTGTCGGCGGTGAATTGCACCGTGCCGTTGTTCATCTCGGCATGCAACCACACACGACTCTGACAGCCGCGGATTAAATTGTCGTCGGTCTTATACGCGTCGTCGATGACCGGCAGGTTTTTGCCGAGGTCGATAAGATACTCGTATTTGTCGAACCACTGCTCGAAGAGTTCGAACTCCTCTATGATGGAATCTTGAATTTGGTCGATGTTCATGCGCGCGATGCAATTGCAATCAAGAAAAACATCAAACCAACATCGACGCCGCGCGCTCAACGCCCGCGACTAACGCATCGACATCGGCGCGGTTGTTATACAACGCAAACGAAGCGCGCACCATGCCCGGCGTGTCGTAAAACTCCATCAACGGTTGCGCGCAGTGGTGGCCGGTGCGCACCGCGATGCCCAACTGGTCGAGAATCGCGCCGACATCAAACGGATGCGTCCCCGCCAACAAAAACGACAGCACGCAGGCTTTATGCGCGGCCTCGCCGAAGATGGTCACGCCGTCGATGGCGTTCAACTTTGCGGTGGCGTAGTCGAGCAAATCTTTCTCGTGCGCAGCCAACGCTTCGGCGTCGAGTTGCGCCAGCCAGTCAAGCGCGACCCCCAAGCCGATGCCGCCGACGATGTTCGGCGTGCCGGCCTCAAACTTATGCGGCAACGCGGCGAAAGTGGTGCGCGCGAAAGTCACGCGTTCAATCATCTCGCCGCCGCCTTGGTAGGGCGGCATCGCGTCCAACAACTTTTCCTTGCCGTAGAGAACGCCGACACCGGTGGGCCCGAACACTTTATGCCCGGAGAAAGCGTAGAAATCGACATCCAACGCGCGCACATCGATGCGCAAGTGCGGCGCCGCTTGCGCGCCGTCCAGCAACACCAACGCGCCATGCGCATGCGCGCGTTCAATGATGTCGCGCGCCGGGTTGACCGTGCCCAATACATTCGACACATGCGTGAGCGCGACCATCTTCACGCGCTCGGATAACATCGCATCCAATTCCTCCATGCGCAGTTCGCCGCCGCGGCTGATGCGCAACTCTTTCACGCTTGCGCCGCGCTGCTCGGCGACCAACTGCCACGGCACGATGTTGGAATGATGTTCCATGGTCGAGACGATGACTTCATCGCCGGCGTTCAGGTTTGCGCCGCCCCAGGCCGACGCCACGGTGTTGATGGCCGCGGTGGTGCCGCTGGTGAACAACATTTCATGCGCATGCGCGGCGTTCAAATGCGCGCGCACGGTCTCGCGCGCCGCTTCGTACGCGGTGGTGGCTTCCTGACTTAAATGATGCGCGCCGCGGTGAATGTTGGCGTTGCGTTCGCGGTAGTAACTCTCAATCGCGTCGATGACGCGTTGCGGTTTCTGCGCGGTCGCGCCGTTGTCGAGATAAACCAGCGGCTGCGCATGAACGCGCCGCGACAACAGCGGAAACTGCGCGCGCACGGTGTCGACATCAAACGGCGATGATGGAGACGGTGGCGACGGCGACGGTGACGACGGTGACGGCGGCGGTGACGACGGTGACGGTTGGGCGACTGGTGGCATCGGTTGACTCATCGGGTGGGGAAGGGCGGCGCGCCTATCGAAGTGTAACGCAAACGCCGCCTTTTGCGCTATCATTTCCCGCAGTCCGAGGCCGCGAACCCGCCGGCCAGCGCCACCATTCCCAACTCCCGCAACCACCGCCAACCCCGCGCCAACCCATGTACAAACCCAAACGCAGCGGCGGCAGAATCTTGGTCGACTCCCTGCTCGCGGGCGGCGTCGAGCGCGTGTTCTGCGTGCCAGGCGAGAGTTATTTGCCGGTGCTGGACGCGTTGCGCGACGAGCGCGCGCGCATCGACACCATCGTCTGCCGGCAGGAGGGCGGCGCCGCGTATATGGCCGACGCCGACGCCAAGTTGAGCGGCCGGCCCGGCGTGTGCTTCGTCTCGCGCGGCCCGGGCGCGGCCAACGCCATGCTTGGCGTGCATACCGCGTATCAGGACTCCACGCCGCTGCTGCTGTTCATCGGGCAAATCCCGCGCGCCGAGCGCGGCCGTGAAGCGTTTCAAGAACTCGACTACACGCGCGTTTATGCCGGCGTCGCCAAGCATGTGATTCGCGTCGATAGCGCAGCCGACATGCCGGGAGCGGTGTGCGCGGCTTGGGCCATCGCAACCGCCGGCCGGCCGGGCCCGGTGGTGGTGGAGTTGCCGGAAGATGTGCTGAGCGAAGAATCGATGGTCGAAGATTTTCCGCCCGGGGCGTTGTCGCCGGCCGGTGCGCCGCGGTCGCCGAAAGCCGACCTCATTAACCGCTTCGCCGGTATGCTGCGCGATGCCAAACGCCCGCTGGTCATCGCCGGCGGCGCGGCATGGACGCCGGAAACAAACCGTTTGTTAAGCGAATTCGCCGACAAGCATGCGATGCCGGTGGCATGCGCGTTTCGCCGCCAAGACATGGTTGACAACAGTCGCGCGCACTTCGTCGGCGAACTCGGCATCCGCCCCAATCCCGCGCTGTTCGAGTTGGCGCAAGACGCGGACTTGGTGATTGCGTTGGCGGCGCGGCTTGGCGAAATCACCACTTGCGGTTATACCTTGTTTGATGTGCCGGACTTCGACGCGAGCGGCGCGCGCCAACTCGTGCATGTGTTTCCGGGCGATAAGAAAGAATTGAATTCGGTGTTCCGCGCCGCGTTGTTTATCCAACGCGATGCGGAAACTTTCTTGCGCGCGGCGCAACCCATCGACGCGCCGGCGGCCGCGGTCCGCGCTGCGCGCATCAAACGAATCCAACGCGCGCACGAATCATATTTGGCGTTTATGAATCAACCGCGCCACACCGGCGAAGCGGTGCGTCTCGACCGCGTGATGGAATTTTTGCGCACACGCCTGCCGCCGGACAGCATCATCGCCACCGGCGCCGGCAACTACACCATCTGGGCGCAGCGCAACTATCAATTTC
Source organism: Gammaproteobacteria bacterium (assembly GCA_028817405.1). GTDB lineage: Bacteria > Pseudomonadota > Gammaproteobacteria > Arenicellales > Poriferihabitantaceae > JAHRAW01. Next base: position 53,855 of record JAPPPS010000070.1, on the reverse strand, counting down.
GGCGGCCGCGCACGCAGTTGGCATGCACCAACGGCTCGATGGGCTACGGCGTTCCCGCGGCCGTCGCCGGCAAGTTGGCGCGGCCCGAGTGCATCGTGGTGTCGTTCTCCGGCGACGGTTGTTTTTTAATGAACGGCCAAGAACTCGCGACCGCGGTGCGCTACAACTTGAGCATCGTGTTTATCGTCATCAACAACCATTCATACGGCACCATCCGCATGCATCAAGAACGCCGTTACCCCGGCCGGCCGTTCGCGACCGATTTAATCAACCCCGACTTCGTTAAGTTGGCAAAATCGTACGGCGCATTCGGCGCGCGCGTCACTCGCACCGAAGATTTTGCGCCGGCCTTCGAGCAAGCGTTGGCCGCCGGCCGGCCCGCGCTCATCGAACTGCCGGTGCAAGATTCCGGCGCCGACTATTCATCCGACTCATCATGAGGAAACCACCATGCTGAAAGGTAAAACCGCGGTCATCACCGGGGCCGCGCGCGGCATCGGCCTGGCATGCGCGCAGCGATTCATCCAAGAGGGCGCGGCGGTGTTGCTGTCCGACATCGACTCCGCGGCCGGCGAATCGGCCGCAGAGCAACTCCGCGCCGCCGGCGGCGACGCCGTCTACCGCGACTGCGATGTGACCGATGCGGATGCGGTGCAAGCGTTAATCGATTTTGCGGCAAGCCATTTCGGCCGCATCGACACCGTCATCGCCAACGCCGGCATCGTGCATTCGGCTGACATTCTCGACCTCGCGGTGGAAGATTTTGACCGTGTCCTCGCGGTCAACTTGCGCGGCGTGTTTCTCACCGGCCAGCGCGCCGCCAAACGGATGGTCACGCAACAACCGGACGCCGACGGCGGCAAGGGCGTCATCATCAACATGTCATCCATCAACGCGGTGGTGGCGATTCCCGGCATCGCGCCGTACGTGGTCGCCAAGGGCGGCGTGAATCAATGGACGAAATGCCTGGCGCTGCGCCTCGCGGCCGAGGGCGTGCGCGTCAACGCCATCGGGCCCGGCTCCATCAACACCGAGATGTTCCACGCCATCGCCGACAACCCGCAAAAGTTGCGCGAGGTGCTGTCGCGCACGCCGATGCAGCGGCCCGGCGAACCGGACGAAGTGGCGAAAGTCGCGGTGTTTCTGGCCGGCGACTACGCGAGTTATATGACCGGCCAGACCGTCTACCCGGACGGCGGACGGCTGGGATTGAACTATGTGGTGCCGGTGAAAGAATGAGGCGCGGGTGGATGAGCGAGGCGCGGGCGGGGGCGGCGATGAGTGACGGTGACGGTAACAGTGACGGTGACGCGGCCGCGGTCGCGCCGACTCTCGACCTCGACATTCTGAACCGCTGGCGCGGCCGCCGGCGCGAAAGAGATGACACCATCGGCGCGCAGCCGGTGGAATTTTTGCGCGCCACCCTCGACCAGCCGTGGTTTGACGACCTGCGCATCGGCGCGCCGCTGCCGTGCGCGTGGCACTGGATTTTCTTCCTCGAGGCCGCGCCGGGCCGCGCACTCGGCCGCGACGGGCATCCGCTGCGCGGCGATTTTTTGCCGCCGGTGGCGCTGCCGCGGCGGATGTGGGCCGGCGGCCGGCTGGAATTCGCCGCGCCAATTTGCATCGGCGAGGAGTTGCGCCGCGTCTCCACCGTGGCCGACATCGCGCGCAAAACCGGGCGCAGCGGCGAACTCTGCTTCGTCACCGTCCGCCACCAATTCTTCAGCGGCTCGAGGCTGAAAATGACCGAGCAACACGACATCGTTTACCGCGAGGACCCCGCCCCGGGCGCGCCGGGCGGGGAGGATTCGCCGCCGGTCGCGCCCGCATCACCGTCGCCGACCGTCGACACCACCACCGGCATCATCGACTCCGCCGACACCGTCGCGCGCATCACGCCCACGCCGGTCATGCTGTTTCGCTACTCCGCGCTCACCTTCAACAGCCACCGCATCCACTACGACGCCGACTACTGCCGCCAGGTCGAGGGCTTTCCCGGCCCGGTGGTGCACGGCGCGCTGACCGCCACTTTCCTCGCGGGCCTGGCGGCGCAGCACAGCGGCGCGTTGCCGCGGCGCTTCGCCTACCGCGCGCTGCGCCCGCTCTACGCCGGCGCGCCGGTCACCCTCTCGGCGCGCCAACAAGGCGGCGGCCTGCAACTCCAAGCCGCCGACGCCCGCGGCCGATTGGCAATGACCGCGGAGATGGAGTTGGCGTGACGGTGGCGCGGTGGCCGGGGAATATCGGGGAAGGGCGGCGGCGCGGGGAAATTTCCGCGCGCCATGCCGGGAAATACCGGGAAATGCCGGGGAATGTCGGGGAAGGGCGGCGGTGCGTGGTGGGGCGTGCAGGATTCGAACCTGCGACCACCTGATTAAAAGTCAGATGCTCTACCAACTGAGCTAACGCCCCGCGGCCGCAATCGGGCGGCGATTATGCCTCACTCCGCGGTCGCGGTCAATGCGCGGCGTCCATCGCACAATTCCCGCGCGCCGAATCACCGTCGCCAACACCGTCGCCAGCACCGTCGACAGTTCAATCGAATCTGTTATCATGCCGAAATCACCAACCATCCAACGCGAGGTCACCCAATGAAACCGCTGAAAACCGCACTGAAATCTTTCATCGTCGGCGCATCGCTGTTCGCCGCTTTGACCGCCGCCAACGCCGCCATGGCCGCCACCGAGATTCACTGGTGGCATGCTTTCACCGGCCGCCTCGGCGACCTGTTGGCGGAGCAAGTCGAGAACTTCAACCGCTCGCAATCCGACTATGTCGTGGTCGGCTCCAACAAGGGCAACTACTCGGAGACCCTGAACGCCGGCATCGCCGCGTTTCGCGCCGGCGAGCAGCCGCATATCTTGATGGTGTTTGAAGTCGGCACCGCGACCATGATGGCGGCCAAAGGCGCGGTTGAGCCGGTGCATCAAATCATGGCAAACAGCGGCGCACGCTTCGACCCGGACGCGTATCTCGCGCCGGTCAAGGGCTACTACACCACGCCGGCCGGCGAGATGCTGTCGCTGCCGTATAACTCGTCGACGCCGGTGCTGTATGTGAACGAAGACGCGTTGCGCGACGCCGGCATCGACCCGGCGATTGACTTGTCGACTTGGGAAAAATTCGGCGCGGTGCTGGACCGCTTGAAAGCGGCCGGCCATCAATGCCCGCTGACCACCGCGTGGCAGAGTTGGGTGCACCTGGAAAACTTCTCGGCTTGGCATAATGTGCCGTTCGCCACCGAGCAAAACGGTTTCACCGGGCTGAACACGCGCTTGGCGTTCAACGGGCCGGCGCAAGTCGCGCACATCGACGCCATGGGCCGGTGGGCGCGCGAAGGCAAGTTCATCTACGCCGGGCGGCGCAACGAAGGCGGCGCCAACTTCCGCGCCGGCGAATGCGCGTTCTTCACCGAGTCGTCGGCCGGTTATGCGGGCGTGAAAAAGGAAGCGCAGTTTGATTTTGCGATTCGGCCGTTGCCGTATTGGGCCTCGGTCGCCGGCGCGCCGCGCAACACCATCATCGGCGGCTCGTCGTTGTGGGTGATGAGCGGCCACTCGGCGGATGAATACCGCGGCGTCGGCGAGTTCATGAGTTTCCTCTCGACCGCGCCGGTGCAGGCGAAGTGGCATCAAGACACCGGCTACCTGCCCATCACCTTGGCCGCCTACGACCAGACCAAGCGCGAAGGGTTTTACGACAAAAACCCCGGCACCGACATCGCCATCATTCAGATGACCGGCAAAGCGCCGTCCGGCAACTCCAAAGGCCTGCGACTCGGCAACTTCGACCAGATTCGCGCGCTGATTGACGAGGAACTGGAGGCGGTTTGGTCCGGCGACAAAACCGCGCAAGCGGCGCTCGACAACGCGGTCAAACGCGGCAACAACTTGCTGCGCCGCTTTGAGTCCGCGAACCGTTAACCGCGCACCGTTAACACTGTTCAACGGCCCCGCGACGCCCGCCGCCATCGTTCAACGAAGCGGCGGGCGTTCGTGTTTGTGATGTTCATGATGGTTGCGACCCGGCCGCGGCGCGCGCGATGAAACAACGAGTCATATTCTCCGGCAAGTTGTTGCCGTACGCGCTGCTCGCGCCGCAGTTGCTGGTCACTGCGGTGTTCTTCTTTTACCCGGCCGCGCAGGCCTTGTATCAATCCGCGTTTGTCGCCGACCCGTTCGGTTTGAAGTCGTTGTTTGTCGGGTTGGAGAATTTTCGGTTTTTGTTTTCCGACCCGTATTACTTGGAATCGTTTCGCACCACGCTGGTTTTTTCCGCGCTGGTCACTTTTTTCTCGATGGGTTTTGCGCTGTGGCTGGCGGTGCTCGCCGACCGTTTGATTCACGGTGACAGCGCGTACCGCTCGCTGCTGATTTGGCCGTACGCCATCGCCCCGGCCGTGGCCGGCGTGGTGTGGATGTTCATGTTCCGGCCCGGCGTGGGCGTGGTGAGTTGGTATTTCGAACAAGCCGGCTACCGATGGAATTATGTGTTGAACGCCGGCGAAGCGATGGCGCTGGTGGTGGCCGCGTCGGCGTGGAAGCAAGTCAGTTACAACTTCCTGTTCTTCCTCGCCGGCCTGCAGGCGATTCCGAAGAGTCTCATCGAAGCCGCGGCGATTGACGGCGCGCGTTTTTGGCGGCGGTTTTTTACCATCGTGTTTCCGCTGTTGTCGCCGACCACTTTCTTTTTGCTGGTGGTGAATGTCATCTACGCGTTCTTCGACACCTTCGGCGTGATTCACACCATCACCTCCGGCGGCCCGCAGCAAGCCACGACGACGCTGGTGTATAAAGTCTACGCGGACGGATTCGTCGGCCAGGACATCGGCTCGTCGGCGGCGCAGTCGGTGGTGCTGCTGCTGTTGGTCGGCGTTCTGACCATCGTGCAGTTTCGCTACATCGAGAAAAAGGTGCACTACTGATGCCGCGCGCCGCCTCACAACACACCGCCGGCCCCGGCCAGTGGCTGACGCATACGGGTTTAATCCTCGGCGCGCTGGTGACATGCTTTCCGTTGTATGTCGTGTTCGTCGCTTCGACGGTTAACTTGAGCGACATCGCGCGCCCGCCGATGCCGCTGCTGCCCGGCGACCAACTCATGGTCAACTACGGCGCGGCCCTGACCGCCGGCATCAACGCGCCGGTGTGGCGCATGCTGCTGAACTCGACCGTGATGGCGTTGGGCATCACCGTCGGCAAACTGTCGATTTCCATCTTGTCGGCGTTCGCCATCGTTTACTTCCGGTTTCCGCTGCGCAATTTTTGCTTCTGGGCGATTTTCGTCACCTTGATGCTGCCGGTGGAAGTGCGCATCATCCCGACTTTCGAAGTGGCGGCCGGTTTCGGTTTGCTGAACAGTTACGCCGGTTTGATTTTCCCGCTCATCGCCTCGGCCACCGCGACTTTCTTCTTCCGCCAATTCTTTTTGACCGTGCCCAACGAACTGGTCGAAGCGGCGCGCGTAGACGGCGCGTCGCCGATGCGTTTTTTCATCGACATTCTGCTGCCGATGTCGCGCACCAACATCGTCGCGCTGTTCGTCATTCTGTTCATCTACGGCTGGAACCAATACTTGTGGCCGCTGCTCATCACCACCGAACCGGACATGAACACCATCGTCATGGGCATCAAACAGATGTTCCCCACCGGCGATGACACCCCCGACTGGCCGGTCATCATGGCGACCACGGTGCTTGCCATGCTGCCGCCGGTGTGCGTGGTTGTTTTCATGCAGCGGTTGTTTGTGCGCGGTCTCATCGACAGTGAAAAGTAACAGCGACAACGGGGAATAAACCCATGGCCGACATCACCATCACCGCCGTGAAAAAATCCTACGGCCGCGCCGAAGTGTTGCACGGTCTGGACATCAACATCGCCGACGGCGAGTTCATCGTCATCGTCGGCCCCTCCGGCTGCGGCAAGTCGACGCTGCTGCGCATCATCGCGGGCTTGGAAAAGGTCACCGACGGCGAAGTCGCCATCGGCGGCCGGCGCGTCAACGACTTGGAGCCGATGGACCGCAACATCGCCATGGTGTTCCAGAACTACGCGCTGTATCCGCACATGAGCGTGTTCCAAAACTTGGCTTACGGATTGAAAATCGCCAAAACGCCGGGCGCGGAAATCCAGCAACGCGTCGCGCAGGCCGCGCAACTGTTGCAACTGACCGCGTTGCTCGAGCGCAAACCGAAAGACTTGTCCGGCGGCCAGCGCCAGCGCGTGGCCATGGGCCGCGCCATCGTGCGCGAACCCGCGGTGTTTTTGTTCGACGAACCGTTGTCCAACTTGGACGCGCGCCTGCGCAGCCAGATGCGCTTGGAAATCAAATCGCTGCAAAAGAAACTCGGCGTAACTTCGGTTTATGTAACCCATGACCAAGTGGAAGCGATGACGCTTGCCGACCGCATCGTGGTCATGAACGAAGGCGTCATCGAGCAAATCGGCCGCCCGGATGAAATCTACAACCGCCCGCAAACCAGATTCGTCGGCGGCTTCACCGGCGCGCCGCCGATGAACTTCATCGCTCCCCGCAAGTTGCCCAACGCCATCGCCGCTCTCGACTTGCCGCGCCATTTAACCCAGGCGCAAAACACCGTCGCCGCGCTCGGCATTCGCCCGGAAAAAATCACGCTCACCGACGCCGCTTCGGCGCGGCTGCAGGGGACGGTGGTGTTCAACGAACCACTCGGCGCGCACACCATCGTGCATGTCCGTTTGGAATCCGGCGACACCGTCACCGCCCTGCAAACCGCCGCCGCCCCCGCCCCCGGCGCCGCCATCGGCCTGGACTTTTCCCCCGCCGACGCGCACCTGTTCGACCAAAACGGAAAACGGATTGAAGCGGAGTAGGGCGTTCCCATTACCGTCACATCCGCGGCCCACCGGCCCGCCACGCCCGCGGCCACCCGCCCCGCCACGCCCGTAGCCGATTCGCCCGGTCACGCCGGCAGTCCACCCGTCCGTCACATCCGCGGCCCACCGGCCCGCCACGCCCGCAACCCACCCACTCGCCACGCCCGCAGTCTGTTAAGCGGGCGCGCCCACTCGGGTCCCGGGCATTTACCGTCGCGGTTTGCCCCGGCTTTTCCATTTAAGCAGCGCCGGCACCAAGTCCTGGTCTTCATCAAGAAAGAGAATCTGATGGTTGTCCGGGTCGTTTTCCTCTCCCCACCGCCGGCGCAGTTCATCCGAATTGGTGTCGGATACGATGAACGAATCAATTTCCATCTGCTGCGCATAACGCCCGCCCCACCGCTTCGAAATTTCCTCCAGCCATTTGTGCAGTTTGACTTTGCTGTTCTCGGCCGGCACCGGGTCCTGCAGCAAGCCATGCGGCTCGACAAAAACCACGCGCTGGTCTTTCCCGCGCTTCACCCACAAAATAAAATCCGGATAAAAGTTGTCGCCGCTTTCGTCGGGGAATCCGACGCCGCGGTGCGGCAGGTTGCGGAGGAGGAATATCTCCAACTCCTTGATTTGTTCGCGGTGCGACTCGCAGTAGTCGCGCAAACTGGCGACGAATTTCTTTTCGCTTTCCACCAAACCGGCCGGGATGAGCGTGACATTTTCGCCGCCGCTGCACAAAAGCGGCTGAAACAGATGCCGGTCAAAATGAACATTAGGCAAGTCGCCGGCCTGTTGTTCATGTTCCCAGTTCGCTTGCTGCACGGCCTGTTTTATTCTCTCAATCAATTCTTTCTGGTCGCGCGGAATTTGCACGGTGTAATCCTTGAAATTGCCGTGCGCCTGGTCCAGTTCTTCGGCGGTCATGTGTTGCGTCTGCCATCTGATTTGCCGGGTGTGGTGCAGACGGTCGGCGTATTTTTGCAGGCCGGCGAGGGCGATGTCGCCGAGTTGTTTCATGTTGCCGGAAAAATTTGCCGCGCCACGCTCGGCCGGCGCTTTGATTTTAACGCCCTGTTCCAAAATCCCGCGCAAATCACCCTGGCGCACCAGCAGGTTATCCCACCCGCGCGCGCGTTTGTGCTCCAGCAGGCGCAGATATAAATCTTCCCAGTCAAGATATTCCAGTTCATGTTCGCTCCATTTTCTTTCCTCATTCTGCGACTGCTGCGCGACCACAACCTGGCCGCCGCCGGACTGCATGCTCTGCACGCGCTCGGAAAAATCCACCGTCACCCGAACCTTGTCCGGCGCCAAGGCGACCGCATCGGTGAACTCACCGTTTATTTTCGGGATGAAAAGTTTCCGCTTCAGGAATTCCCGTTTGATGTCGATGCCGAGCGAGATTTCATAGTTGTCCACGCCCTCGCGCTCCAGATACAGGCGGAAACTGGCGATGAAGTCGGCGCGCACCGCGAAGATGTTGAGCGTCTCCAGCAGGTGCAGGTGGTCGGGATGCGCCATGCCGTCAAGCGCGGCGCTGCGTTTCAGCGACATTCCGCGCCCGCGCAACCGCACGCCGCGCCCGAACAGTTGAATGATTTCCGCGCCCTCGCTTTTGCCGACATTAAGCAAGCCCATGCCGGCCACGCGCCATGAGTTCCAGCCTTCCATGAATTTCTTCGCGCCGATGAGCATGTTCACCGGGGACCCCGGGGTGTTCACGCTGGCGAACAGCGAGTCGCTGATGGCGTCCATGGTTTCCGCGACGCCGCATTTTTTCACAATCAAATCGCAGAGTTTTTTCACATTGCCGACAAAAGCCAGCGCAAAATAGCGCGGGTTGTCGGCGCCGATTTTCATGCCGATTTCGCCGGCCGCCCGTTTCAGCGGGCACAAGAACAGCGCGCCGCCGACTTCAGCATGAAAAACCCGTTTTAGCATATCGCGGTAAACCGTTTCCGCATCGCGCCCGGCGATGTAGGAAAACTTGCCGCCGAACACATCCTCTCCCGCGTCATTCACCAGCCCCGACTGGCCGCCGAGGACCGCCCGCACTTGCTTAACCGATTGCCCTTGTTTGTTCTGCGCAAAGCGGTGAACGAAGCCCACCAGTTCGGCCACATCGGACGCGGTTGTTTCGGTTCCCTTGGTCACCGTGGAGCCGAGCATCAACAGCAACGGTTTTTCCAAACGATAAGGACGCAACCGGTCGCGCTGTTCTTCGAAGTAGATAATCTGCTGGTAAAAACTCAGCAGGTTGCCGGTCATCAGCAAATCCATTCGGTTTCCGGCCGGGTCCTGGGCGAGATTCAGCACATTGAAATCCTTGCCGAAACCGTCGTCGTGAAAATACCGGTAGGAATAGTCGAACAGGATATTCTTGCCGTATTGTTCGGTGAGTTTGTCGCCGCCGCGGGCGAACAACGCCTGCCCGAAAGTGGCGCTGTATTCAAAAGTAAAACCATGCGCACCGAGTTGGTCGCGCGCCTTAAACCACGCTTCGCCGCCCGCGCCTTTGTGGCCCTCGTCCACGAACAGCAGGTTTTTCCCCTCGAAACGTTCCAGCGGAATGCCGGCGCCTTTTTTGCCGCGCTTCTTTTCCACCAACTTGGTGATTTCCACCACCTGAACCGGGTTGGCCGACGACAACACATCCGCCGATTCTTCCACCCGCCGCGCGGCGATGCCGGACAAGACAAACTCCTGCAAATGCTGCTCGCTTAAACTTTCATTCGGCGTCACCAGCAGAATGTTGTCGGCCTGGCCGGGGAAGTAATGCAAAAACTGCAAGTAGTTCAAGTGCAGCAGCAGCGTCTTGCCGCTGCCGGTGGCCATCCAAAATGCGATTTTCTTTAAATCGTCCGCCGCATATTCGGCAAACTTATCCAGACGCCCGGCGTTTTCCCGGCGCACAAAACCGTTCAGTTGCGCCAGCAATTGATTGGGCGATGCGGCCAGGCGGTCCAGGTAATGCTCCACCCCGAGCGCGGCCAACTGCTGAAAATATTTCAACGCAATGGGCGCTTGCCGCCGGCGGTTGATGCTGTCCAGGTGGCGTTGTATGTTGTTCTCGTAGGCGTCCAGTTTGGCGGCGGGAATCCGATGTTCCCGGCTTTGCAGGGCGTGGTAAACCAAACTTTTGCCGCCGCGCATGCCCTCGCTTTCCTTGCAATGATTGAGCATGTCGGCGTTGTCCTTAAAGCCGAATTCATTGCTCAGCCAGTGCACCAGCGACAACTGCCGCTCAAGCCGCAAGCGGCGTTGAGTGTCGGTGAGTTTGGGCTGGCGTTTGCGGGGCATGGGTGACGGTTTTGTCTTGTGCGGTTAGTCGCTTCCCAACAGTTGCCGCTTGAACAGCCCATCCAGCGACTCCGAACCGGGGATAATGGAAGTGTTGTTAACATACACAACATCCGCCCCCGCCGTCAATTTCTCCCGGTCGACAAATTCCCGCTCCCGCTCAAAATCGGCGACATCCCACCCTTGGGTATCCCGCCAAATCACCGTCGCCGCGCGGCCGCCGACTTGGCCGGTATAAACCAAATACCGCCGCTTTTTGTCGGTGTAAATCTTCCGGGTTTGCACATGCAGGCCGAGCAGATAGTTGAAAGTTTCCGCCACATCCACCCGCGTGTTGCTGTGGTCGCCGTTGCGGCGCACACGCAGTTCGTAGGCGAACGGCGCTTCCAGATTCGCCACATTCAGCAGCGTTTGTGAGCCGCGGGTTTCCCATTTCAGCATGTAGCCGAGCAGGTAGTCGGGAAACTTCATCATGCGTTGCGCGCGGTCTTCACCGGTGAAGGCGATGTTATCCAGCGCGTCCTCGTAGGATTCCAGCCGCTGGACTTTGAACATGCGCGGCGCGCGGGCGACCTCGACCTCGGTGGCGGCGCGGCGCGGTTTGCCGTCTTTCCATTCCGGCGTCCAGGCGACTTTTTTCAGGCGCGGCAGCAGCACGCTGTCGAAGTATTCGCCCATTTCCATCAGGATAAATTTGCGCCGGCCGCCGTCTTCGCGGTTCAGGTTGATGACGGCGTGGCCGGTGGTGCCGGAGCCGGCGAAGAAGTCGACGATGTTTACATCGGGCTGAACTGCGCCGGATGCTCGCAGGCAGTCCTTCACCAACTCCACCGATTTTGGAAAGTCGAAAGGATTGTCCGGCAACACGTTGCCAAGCGCCCTTGTTCCGTTTGCCGAGGCGTATGCGCCTTTCTCCCACCATGTTTTCGGCATGGATTCTTCATCCATGTACGTCTTAAAACTGATGCTGATTTCGCCGTTCCCATTGCGGCGAACGCGGTATTCCGAAACTTCCTGGGTTACCCGTTCCCAGCCGCGATGCCACCGTTTCTCTATTTTCTTTCCTCCCAATTCGCCGACAGGCCAGACCGCGACTTCGTCCGCTTTCGGCTGTTCCAAAATTTGGTATTCCTCGTTGGTTTCATCCCATTCCATTTTGGGAACGCGCAACGAGTCGTTCGCTCCGACATAAATCGGATAGAACATTTTTGGCCGGTCTTCCCGCCGGTCGCCGGTGCCGGTACGAACAAAACTGCTCCAAGAAAACCTCCCGGTTTCATCGGATAACGGATACTGGTCCAATTCTTTTTGCGTTTTGATTAAGACGCCCGGTACCGCATTCGATTTTCCATAAAACAACGCATACTCATGCGAGGGAGAAAACTGTCCACTTGATTTGCGGCCGGCCGGATTGGAGCGCACCGAAACGGTGCCCACTTCCCGCTCAAAAATCATCGGCATCAAATGCTGCAAACGCCACGCCTCCTCGTCGTCGATGGCGCAGCACAAAATGCCGTTGTCGGGCAGCAGTTGTTTCGCTTTCGTCAGACGGTTTTCCATCAGCGACAACCACGAAGAATGTTTGTAGTCGTTCTTGTACAGAATGGCCGATGCGTCGGTGTTATACGGCGGGTCGATGTAAATGCATTTCACTTGCCCGCGGTATTTTTCCGCGAGCAGGTTGAGCCCCTGGAAGTTTTCGCCGCTCAACAAAACGCCGTCGCAATCGCCGTCGATGTCGTCGAACTGCGCCAAGAGGTTGTCTTTGAATTCGGCGCCGAAATGCGCCGTGTCCACCATCAGCGTCGGGTTGGCGTCCATGAATTCCCCCCGGGCTTTCGCGCCGGTGACTTTTTTGCCGGCGAACGCCGCCCATTCCGCCCATTGCGCTTTGTTGGCGAGGATTTCCTTGCGCAACGTCGCGTCGGCGATGCGTCCGGCCGCGACGCAGTAGTGCGTGTCGATGACGAATTTTTTCTTCTCGAACAGTTGCTTTTGGAAGTTTTCAATCTGCGCCAAAAATTCGATGATGTTGACGCCGATGGCGCGCACGATGCGCATCAAATGGAAACGCCCCTCGCCAGCCAACTCGCCGGCCTGCGCCAGGTCGTCCAGATTCAGCACTTCGTTTTTGATGTAGAAATCCAACTCTTGGATGAGAAAACCGCGCAAGTCCTTGTGGATGAAATAATCCGCCGTGTTGCGCCGGGCGTATCTGCGCATGTGCTTTTCCAGCACGGTGGTATCAGAGTCGTCACCGTCACCATCGGCGGCGGAGAGCAGGGCGGCCTTGGCCGGCGCGTCCAGGTTTTTTGCGATGCCCGGCAGCGCGTCTTTGATGAGCGCATCCTGCCTGCCGTTACCGTTACCGTTGCTTTCACCGCCATTTAGCGGGCGAAAAACAAACGGCACCACCACTTCCCCGCCGTCGCAGCGCACCTTCTCGTGCAGCGGAATGAAAAACCGCTGCGCGCCCTTGCGGTTGTCCTGCTCCACATCGGCGTCGTGCAACTCAAATCTCACACGGTAATCGCCGCACTGAAACGCGTAATGCGAAAAATATTCGCCGGTTTTGATGTAATACGAGTCGCGGTTCGCCCAGTGCAAATGCACTTCCTCGCCGTTGTAGGGAATCGCATAACGCGCGCGCCGGGAATAACGCCGCTTGGAAATAAAATCGCCGGCATCAAAATAGCGACTGAAGAAAGCGTGGAGATGGCTGAAGGCGCCGGCTTCCATTTCGCTTTCGCCCAAGATGTTGTGCGCCGCTTGTTGCGCCTGCTGGTATCTTTTCCCCAATTCCAGGTCCGCGCCTTTAACCAGATTGCCGTCAGCATCCAGCGCGTCCTTGCCGAATGCGTCGTTCACTTTTTCGGCGAGGCCATTCAGCGCCGCCAGCCGCTCGGCGCGCGCGCCCCGCACCGCGGCCTGGGCGCTTTGGTCGATGGCGTCCGCCAAGTCTTTGCTGATGAACTTCTCAATCACCTCCCGCTTGTGATTCATAATCCGGTAAATGCCGAAATCCAGCCCGGCGCTGTGCTCAAACTGAAACAGTTCGCGCAGCAGGTCGCAAAATTTGTCGCGGATGGTGGGGGCGGTGGCGTTCATCGGTTCATGGGTGTTCATGGGTGCGGGCGGCGCGGTCCAAGGCAACATTATCGCATGGTTTGATGGGGGTGGCGGGGAAATAAAAGACGCTTGCCGCCCGCTTAAAAGACTGCGGGCGTGGCGGGGGTGGTCGCGAGCGTGGCGGTGAGTGGATTGCGGCGGCGCGAATTGGGGTGGGGATGGCGGTGCGAATTGGGTGTCCGGCGGCGAGCGTGGCGGGTGGGAAACCGCGCGGGGCGGTATAATCGCGGCCCCGAACCGATGCGCCTATTAAGTACCCACCGCCAACCGATGTTCGCCAACGCTTATCGAATCGCCGGCGCGTTTACTTTGCCGGTGGTGATTTCCAGCCGCTTGCAGAGCGGCGCGTGCGCCGGCGCGGTGGGGGCGTGCGTGGTGGTCAACCGCGACGGCTGGATGCTGACCGCGGCGCATTTGATGGCGGAAATCATGCGCCAGCAAGCCGGCGTGGGCCGGCATCGCGCGCACAAAAGCGATGTCCGCCAACTGGAGCAGGACACGACCGCGGACAAACGATTCCGCAAGTCCAAGGTGCGGACTTTCGCGCGCCCGGCCGCGGACTCGGTGCGGAATCATTCGGTGTGGTGGGGGCGCGACGGCGTGCAAGTGCATGATGCGGTGGTGCAGCCGGCCGCCGATTTGGCGCTCGGCCGCTTGCAGCCGTTCGACCCCGACTCGGTGGCGCATTATCCGGTGTTCAAAACGCCGGGCGACGACTACGCGCCGGGCCGCAGTTTGTGCAAGTTGGGTTTTCCGTTTCACCAGGTCAAACCGGAGTACGACGAGGCGCGCCATGCGTTTGTGCTGCCACCCGGCACGCTGCCGATGCCGCTGTTCCCCATCGAAGGGATTTTCACCCGCGTGGTGATTGCGAGCATGCCGCAGGCCGGCGACGGCAAAGATGCGCAGTCCGGGCCGGGCAAGTTCATCGAAACTTCATCGCCGGGCTTGGTCGGCCAGAGCGGCGGGCCGGTGGTCGACACCGACGGCGCGGTGTGGGCGCTGCAGTCGCACACGCGCCACTACGCGCTGGGCTTTAGTCCGCCGGCGCCGGGCAAGGCCGGCGCCGAGGGGAAAAGCGCGGCGCACAAGGAGCACCAGTTTCTCAATGTCGGCTTGGGCGTCCACGCGGAGGCGATACTGAAACTGCTGGACGAGCAGGGGGTGGAATATCAAAGCACCGCGGCGGCTTGAGTCATTCGCGCCGGATTTTCACGACGGTTGCTCAGTTTGAAAATCGTGCTATGATTGAAACATGAACCGCCGCCAACGCGGCCCAATAAACGCGACCCAATACGACCGGCACACCGACATGCACAAAGAAAACGAAACCAAACGGGATATGGCTCGCTCGGACGCGCGGCAACTTGGCGTGCTGCTGGCGGCCGCCGGCACCATCGGTTTTTTTATCGAGCCGGCCACCACTTACTCCATAGTTGCCGCCGCCATCGGAATCGTGATATGGTTGGTTGCCATTCAACTTTGAGGAAATCATCATGGACCTGACATTCGGCCAGTTTCTCATGTTATGCATGCTGGCGACTTTCGGCGCGATTATGCTATTCACGCTGTACCGGGCCGGCCGCGACGAAGAGAAACAGAAGCGCGAGCGCGACAAGTGAAGCGCGGCGGGATGCCGCCGTGTGACCGTACGGCCGGCGCGCCCGCATCAACCGTTCGCGACCGTTCGCGACTATTCGCCTGCGCGGCGGAATCCCCGCGCGCCGGCACGGAATCCCCGCGCCAAGGTTGACTGCGCGAATTTGTGGTATAACCGCCGCTACTGTTAACCCAAACCACCGGAGGCATCCCATGAAGAAAATTCTCACCACCGCAACGCTCGCGGGCGCGCTGGCGCTCGGCGGCCTCGGTGTCGGCTTGTTCGCCGCGCCGGCCACGGCCCAGCAAACATTCGTCACCATCGGCACCGGCGGCGTCACCGGCGTCTACTATCCGACCGGCGGCGCGATTTGCCGCTTGGTGAACAAAAACCGCAAGCAACACGGCATCCGCTGCTCGGCGGAGTCCACCGGCGGCTCGGTCTACAACATCAACACCATCCGCGGTGGCGAGTTGGACATGGGTGTGGCGCAGTCCGACTGGCAGTACCACGCGTACCACGGCAGCGGCAAGGACTCGTTCATCTCGGCCGGCCCGTTCAAGGAACTGCGCGCGATTTTCTCGGTGCATCCGGAGCCGATGACGGTGGTCGCGCGCGCCGATTCCGGCGCCTCGCACATCAGCGACTTGGTCGGCAAGCGGGTCAACATCGGCAACCCCGGCTCCGGCTCGGAGGCGACCTGGAATGTGGTGTGGAACGCGCTCGGCTACGACAAATCCGACCTCAAACTCGCCGCGACTTTGAAGTCGGCCGAGACCGGCGCGGCGCTGTGCGACAACAAAATCGACGCCTACACCTGGCTGGTCGGCCACCCCAACGCGCTGGCCAAAGAGAGCGCGACCACCTGCGATGTGCGGTTCATCGAAGTCAGCGGGCCGGCGATTGACAAACTCATCGGCGACAACCCGTTCTACCGCCACGCCACCATCCCCGGCGGCATGTACCGCGGCAACCCGAACGACATCGCCACCTTCGGCGTGGGCGCGACTTTCGTCTCCTCCACCGCGGTGCCTTCGAGCGTCATCTACGAAGTGGTCAAGGCGGTTTTCGACAACTTCGGCGACTTCAAAAAACTCCACCCGGCGTTCGCCAACCTGAAGGAAAGCGAGATGATTCGCGACGCGCTGTCGGCGCCGCTGCACGCCGGTGCGGTGCGCTATTACAAGGAGCGCGGCTGGATGTAACGGCGGCGCCGCTTCGGAGCCGACCGACGGCCCCGCCCGCGCGCACGGGCGGGGCTGTTTTTTGCTTGGATGCGGGCTTGGGCCGGCGGAATCGGCGGCGGCGGGGGCGGTTTCTCGGTGAAAAATAAAATCGAAAATCGACTTGCCAACGCGCAAAAAAACCCTTAAATTCACCCGCGCTGCAGATTTTTGTTTTTGGCTCTTTCGGTTGTTCCCCGGCTGTCCCTCGGTTATCCCACGATTTCCTTTTGGTCGCTTTTCGGTTACCGCTGAATTCCGTTTCATTAACTGTATGCATCACCGGCCGTGGATCGCTCCGCGGCTCATCGTTTTAACCGCCTTTTAGGAACAAGTTATGCCTACAGGTACTGTGAAGTGGTTCAACGAAGCCAAAGGCTACGGGTTCATCGCCCAAGCCGACGGCGGTCCGGATGTATTCGTCCATTACCGCTCCATCGAAGGCTCAGGCTTCAAAACCCTGCGCGAAGGCCAGCCGGTCAACTTCGAGATGGAGGAAGGACCGAAAGGCCTCCAAGCGACCCGCGTGACCACCGCGCCGTGACAAAACAGGTTCGGCATCGCCGACACCGGAACCCCGCTTCGGCGGGGTTTTTTGTGGTCCGGGTTTTGTGGCCCGGGTTTTTTGCCGCGCGGCATCAACCGCCCAAATAACTCTCCATGGAATCGTCCATCGCCTGCAGCCACGGCGTGTGGTGTACCGGCTGCATGTTGCCGGTCATCAGCGAGCGGTAGGCGTTGTTGCGGAATCCCATGATGTCGTCGTGCTTGTGATGCTCCCATTCCATGAAAGTTTTGTTCACGCCGTCGACATCGAAGCGGGGATAGTCGCTCTGCGCCAGCAACTCCTTCACATAATCGCCCTGAAACACAATCATGTCTTCGTCGGTTTCCAACTTCTCTTCGCGCGCGCGCCACGCTTGGCTGTGTTTGCGCATCGCGTCCAACGCCGGCAGTTGAATCCGCCCCAACATGACATCGCGCGCCAGCCACGCTTGCGCGTCGAACATGTTGAAGGTGTAAAATTGGTCCTGCATGCCGAGATACATCAGGCGCGGATTGTCCTCCCAAAAAATTCCTTGGTATAAGTTCAACGGCCACAACCGGTTGGCGGTCTGCAGGCGCAACTCATTGGGGAGGAACGGGAAGTGATGCAGGTAGCCGGTGCACAGGATAATCGCATCCACTTCTTCGGTCGCGCCGTCCTTAAATGTCGCGGTGTTGCCTTCCACTTTGGTCAGCAGCGGTACCGTGCGCCAGTTGTCCGGCCAATGAAAGCCCATCGGCGCGGTGCGGTAACTGCAGATAATGCGCTTCGCGCCGTATTTGTGGCACTGCGAGGCGATGTCCTCGGCCGAGTAACTGGTGCCGATGACGAGCACCGTCTTGCCCTTGAACTCCAGCGCGTCGCGGAAGTCATGCGCGTGCAGAACGCGGCCGTTGAAAGTGTCGAAGCCGTCGAAGTGCGGCACATTCGGCGTGGAGAAGTGACCGTTCGCGACCACGACATAGTCATACTTTTCAATGGACGCCGTGTCGGTTGTTAAGTCATGCGCGATGACGCTGAACTGTTGTTCCTTGTCAAAATAAACCACCCGACGCACCGCGGTGTTGAATCGGATGTGTTGGCGTACGCCGGCCTTGTCGGCGCGTCCGCGAATGTAATCCGCCAGCACCGCGCGCGGCGGATAGGATGCAATCGGCCGGCCGAAGTGTTCCTCGAAGGTGTAGTCGGCGAACTCCAAACATTCCTTGGGGCCGTTCGACCACAAGTAACGGTACATACTGCAATGCACCGGTTCGCCGTATTCGTCCAGCCCGGTCCGCCAGGTGTAGTTCCACAGCCCGCCCAAGTCGGATTGTTTCTCATAGCAGACGACTTCCGGGAGGTCCGCCTCTTTGCCGCCGGCCTCGGCGGCCGCGGCGAACGCGCACAACTGCGACAAGCCGCATGGCCCCGCGCCGATAATCGCAACTCGTTTCATGGTTTCCTCCTCGGTGTCGATGGAAAATAAAATAGAATTTTAAACAACGCTCGAAGTGACGGTCAAAACAACCGCCGAATCATACCGCAACCGTCACCGTCGCTCACGCGGTCGCCGGCAACGCGTTGCGTCGCCGCCGCTGCAGATACACCACCAACGCCAACAAGGCGACGGCCGGCAGGAAGAACCACTGCTTGGCTGGGCGTTCAGCCTTGCGCTGGATGCCGGCGACTTCCCAGTCAAAGTCGATGTGCTGGCGTTCGGCCGCTCCGCCGAAAGTCAAACTGTCGACCAACCATTTGCCGTCTTCCTCGCGCAGTTCCAAGCCCGCGGCATCAGCCAAACGCTGCGCGCCGGGGGCGGCCGCGCCGAGCGGCAGCATCACCACTTTGTCGACCGCATCGCCTTCCAATGTTTCGCCGATGACTTGCACCCGCACCTGCGCGTTGACCGGCATGGCTTCGACCACTTCGTAGATTTGCCCGGCGTCGACGGTTTCCAGCGGCGGATGAATTTGGTCCATCCAAAACCCGGGCCGGAACAGCGTAAAAGAAATCAGAAGCAACGCCACGGTTTCCCACGCGCGGTTGCGGGTGATAAAAAACTGTTGCGTGGCCGCGGCGAACAACAGCATCGCGGCCAGCGCCGAGACCACCACCAACAACAAATGCAACCAACTCTCGATGCCGACCAGCAGCAGTTCGGTGTTGAATATAAACAGGAACGGCAGAATCGCGGTGCGGATGTCGTAGGTGAAGCCTTGGATGCCGGTACGAATCGGGTCGCCGCCGGAAATCGCCGCGGCCGCGTACGCCGCCAGCCCCACCGGCGGCGTGTCGTCGGCCAAGATGCCGAAATAAAACACGAACAGATGCACCGCAATCAGCGGCACGATGAGACCGTTGGCGGCGCCGACCGAGACGATGACCGGCGCCATCAGCGACGACACCACGATGTAGTTGGCGGTGGTCGGCAAGCCCATGCCGAGAATCAAACTGATGACGGCGGTGAAGATGAGCATCAGCATCAAGTTGCCGGCCGAGATGAACTCCACGAACTCGGCCATCACCAAACCGATGCCGGTCAGGGTGACGGTGCCGAGGATAATGCCGGCGCAGGCGGTGGCGACGCTGATGCCAATCATGTTGCGCGCGCCGGCAATCATGCCTTCCTTCAAGTCGACGATGCCGGCGACAGTTTGCGCGCCGATGTCGGTGGAGTCGTCGTTGTTGTGTTGCGCCGGCGATGCGACAGTGTTATGCGCGGCCGGCGATGCAGTTGCGCGTTGATGCACCCACGCCTTGAGCGGTTTATGCGTCACCAAAATCACAATCATCAGAATCGACGCGTAAAACGCCGACAAGCCCGGCGACAACCGCTCCACGGTCAAACACCAAATCAAAACCACCACCGGCAGCAGAAAATACAAACCGGATTTAATCACCGGGCCCGGCAGCGGCAACTGGTCGATGCGCCCGCTGTGGCCGAGCGCCGGGAACCGTGTGGAATACGCGACCAAGCCGACATACACGCCTAAAATAATCGCGGCGGAAATCCAAAAAGTGTATGCGCCGGCGAAGCCTTTCAAGCCGCTGAACAAGTAATAACAAACCCCGGATAAAATCACGATGCCGCATACATTCACCGCCAACACCAACAGCGACTGATGCCAAGCGCGCGCATGCGGCCGCGGCAGGCCGCGCAAGCCGGCCTTGCATGCTTCCAAGTGGACGATGTAAACCAGCGCGATGTAGGCGATAATCGCCGGCAGAAACGCGTGCTTGATGACTTCGATGTATGAGATGCCGACGAACTCAATCATCAAGAACGCGGCCGCGCCCATCACCGGCGGCGTCAACTGACCGTTGGTCGATGATGCGACTTCAACCGCGCCGGCCTTCTCCGCGGGGAAGCCGACGCGTTTCATCAGCGGAATAGTGAAGGTGCCGGTGGTGACCACATTGGCGATGGACGAGCCGGACACCAAGCCGGTGAGGCCGGACGACACCACCGCGGCCTTGGCCGGCCCGCCGCGCATGTGACCGAGCAACGAGAACGCCACCCAGATGAAATAGTTGCCGGCGCCGGCGCGCTCCAGCAGCGAGCCGAACAGCACGAACAAAAACACCATCGATGTCGACACGCCCAAGGCCACGCCGAACACGCCCTCTTGGGTGAGCCACATGTGCGACATCGCTTTGCCGTAACTCGCGCCTTTCCAGGCGATGACTTCCGGCGCCAAGTGGCCGAAGAAAACATACAACAGGAAGATGCCGGCGATGACCATCAGCGGCGCGCCTAACGAGCGGCGCGCGCCTTCCAGCGCCAGCGCCAAGCCGATGGGCGCGATGATTAAATCCACGGTGGTCGGCAGGCCCGGCCGCTCGCTCAACTGCGCGGCGAACACCGACAAGTACATGGTGGCGCACACGCCAAGCGCGGCAAGCGCCCAATCCTGCGCCGGAATGCGCGCGCGCGGCGACGACTTGAACGACGGATACGCGAGATACGCCAGCGCCAAACCGAACGCCAAGTGAATCGAGCGCGTGTCGGTGTTGTTCAACACCGGCACGAAGTCGCTGAACATATACGGCAGCGGCGACGCTATCCACAACTGAAACGCCGACCATGCCAGCGCGGTCCACGCCAACAATGCGCCGACCGCTCCGCCCGGATGCCGCGGCCCGGAGTCGGTCGCGGCAACCATCTCATCGAGCGCGGCGTGGTCGACGGTGTCGACGGTGTCGGTGTGGTCGACGGTGTCGTTGCCGGCGTTGTCGCGGCCCGCGCCGTGGTTGTTGGGCTGAGTCATGCGGGAAACCGGGGAATCAGGGCGCGAAGTTTCCGCCGCCCCACAGATGGGAAAACCGTTTGCAGTGAATCAAAACTGAACGGTAGTCGTTCAAGTCGAGGCGCGCCGGGATTTCGTACTGTTGCGCGCCGCGCGGGCGTTTTAATGCGGCGATTTCCACCGCGTTGGCGGCCACCGTGCGGTCGCTCAACTGCTCGACCGCGCGCGTCGACAAATACACTTTCAAGTCCGGCCCGCGTCGCGTCTTAAAGTCGTCATCGAACTCGATATAACGTGTGCCGCCGCGCATGACAATCGCCCACCGCCCGGCGATGGGGTAACTTGTCTTGACCCACACACCGTCGGCGATGCGCTGCACCGCATCGGCCGTGGTCTGCGCGACGCTGCGCGTGAGCGCCGGCGTAATGGTCTCGACCGCCGGCTCGACCGTCGAAGTTTGCGCGTGTGCCGGCGATGCATTTAACAACGCGCCGCACATGCCGGCAAACAACATGCCGCCAAACAATGCAGCGTGGATTGCGCGCATAAAAAAACCGCGCGGTTGTTGTCGCCCGTTCATGCGCCGGTGTTTTCGCTGATTCATTTGTCGAACACCTCCTCCAACAACGCCGCCATGTCGCGCCACGATTGACGGTCGGCGTCGGCATCGTAGGCAAGCGGCAGGTTGAACTTGCGGCCGTTTTCGGTGGCCGCGGGGTTGGTGAAACCGTGCTGCGCGCCGGCATAATCAACGAAGCGGTAGTCGGCGCCGGCCGCGTCCATCTCGGCTTTGAATGCGTCCACATCCGCGCCCGGCACCAACGAATCCGCGCCCCCGTGGCAGACCAAAACCCGCGCCTTGACGCCGCCCGGCGCCGGCGTGTGGAAACTTGCCAGCGCGCCGTGGAAACTCACCGCCGCCGCCAACTCCAAACCCACGCGCGCGGCATGCAACGCCACCGCGCCGCCGAAGCAGTAACCGATGGCGGCGATGCGCGCGGCGTCGGTGTCGTCGCGCGCGGCGAGAACATCAAACGCGGCGCGCAACCGCGCTTGCCCGGTTTCCATGTCGCCGAGCACCGCGTTCATCAACTTGCCCGCGGCCTCCGGCGTCTGCGCGGTCTGGCCGTCGCCGTACATATCCACCGCCAGCGCGGTGTAGCCGCAGTTTGCGAGTTGCTCGGCGCGCCCGCGAATGTAGTCGTTGCAACCCCACCACTCGTGCACCACCAACACGCCGGGCCGCGGCGCCGAAGCGTTCGGGTCGGCGCTCAAGCAGCCGCGCAATACGGCGTCGCCGCAGCGATAGTCAATGGTCTCGGATTGTGCGGTCATGGGTTTCTCCGGCGGGAAAGCGTTTGCGTCACTGTACACTGTGTACTGTAACGGCGGCGCGCGATTATAACAACGAAGTTTGCGCGCCGCGGGCCGGGCGAAACCGCGTCGCATCCACTTTCGGCAGGCCGCGGTTGAGGCCGAGCCGCTTGACCGCGATGTTGAAGCGCTGGCGAATCAGATGCGCGACTTCGCCTTGCCCGCGCATGCGCGCGCCGAAGTTCGGGTCGTTGTCGCGGCCGCCGCGCGTGGCGCGCACCATCGACATCACATGCGCGGCCTTCAGTGGATACTGTTCACCCAGCCATTCCTGAAACAACGCGCTCACTTCGCCGGGCAGGCGCAGCAGAATGTAACCGGCGCTCTGCGCGCCGGCCGCGGCGGCGCGTTGCAGAATCGTTTCCAACTCACTGTCGTTCAAAGCCGGAATCACCGGCGCGACCAACACGCCGGTGGGGATGCCGGCCGCGCGCAGGCGCTCGACGGTTTTCAAACGCCGCTGCGGCGCCGCGGCGCGCGGTTCCATGCAACGCGCCAGTTCGTTGTTCAAGGTGGTGATGGAAATATAAACGCTGACCAAGTTGTCCGCGGCCATGTCGGCGAGCAAATCAATGTCGCGCTCGATGATGCCTGACTTGGTGGTGATGGTCAGCGGATGACGGTGGCGCGCCAGCACTTCGATGATGCCGCGCGTGACTTTCATTTGGCGCTCGACCGGTTGGTACGGGTCGGTGTTGGTGCCCATCGCAATGGTTTCGCAACGGTAGTCGGCATGATTAATTTCATCGCTTAACAACTGCGCCGCATCCGGCTTGGCGAACAACTTGGTTTCAAAATCCAAACCCGGCGACAAACCGAGATACGCATGCGTCGGCCGCGCATAACAATAAATGCAGCCGTGCTCGCAACCGCGGTACGGATTAATCGACTGGTTGAACGGAATATCCGGCGACTCGTTGCGGCTAATCACGGTGCGCGACGCGTCGACATGCACGGTCGTCCGCCGCGCCGCCACCGGCAAATCAAAATCGCCCCAGCCGTCATCCTCGGCCTCGCGCGACAGCGACTCAAAACGCCCCTCGCGATTCGACAACGCGGCGCGGCCCTTGGCCGGTTGGTGAGTGGCCGCAGGAACGGCGTGGGCGGCGTGGGCGGCATTTTGCGCGAACTTTTTCATGCGCGGAAGTATAGCGAATGCGCGGGGAATTTGCGCGCCCGCCCGTGGCGTTATAAGCGCTTGAATTCACGCATTTTTTCGCAAATATAGGAAAGTTATCGGCGTATAGGAAGGGTGTTGTATATGGTCATATATTGGGATAAACTCCCTATATTGTGTCCATTATGACACGCCGACACCGTCGCGCCGCCATCGCGTTTCTTGCCTCCCCGCCATGCCTTTATACCAAATCGGTCGAAGCGCTCGTTGCGACATCGTGTTAGGCGACCGCGCGGTTTCCAACAAGCATGCGGAATTGCTGGCGCTGGATGACGGCCGTTTGTATTTGAGCGATTGCGCCAGTCGCAACGGTACGAAAGTTTGGCGTCGCGGGGAATGGCGTGCGGTTCGCCAAACTTTTGTGCAACGCAACGAGCGCGTACGTTTCGGTACGGTGCAGTTGACGGTGGCGGAGTTGTTGCGGAAAATTCCGCCTCGAGAATCAGCGCCAGTCGACGCTCGCCGGCCCGCCATCTCGCAAAACTCGCCGCCCAATTCATCGCCAAATTCATTACCAAATTCATTACCGCAAGGCCCGGTCAAACGCCACCCCGAAACCGGCGAAATTATTCCTTCTTAACCGTCGCCGCCACCGTCGCCGTCACCGTCACCACCACCGTCACCGTCGCCACCACCGTCGCCGCATCATCCGCCACCCGAAAACCCCATGCGCAACCCCTCCAGTCACGCCGCATCCACCCGGATGCTCGTCGCATTCGGCGCGCTGCTGTGCGCCTGCGTTTTTGTTTTCGCCGCCGGTCATGCGCTCAGCGGCGGCCTCGCCAAGGCGCTGCTGGACTTTCCGCCCGGCAACGGTCTACTGCCCTATCCGGTGACCATACAAAACATCATGTGGGTCATGTTTTTCTTCGGCTGCGGCGAGTTGTTGGTGCGGCATCTGCAAGGCATGAACGAGCGCCGGCAGTTAAGCAAACAGTTGTTGCCGGAAGACGCCTCCACCATGCTGCGCGCCAAAGACTTGGGCGCGATTTACCACCGTGTTCAAGCATCGGCGGAAGCGGCGGCGCGGCCGTATTTTTTGCAACCGTGTTTCTTGCAGCGTTTAATCTTGCGCGCCAGCGCTCAGTTCCAAAGCAGTCGCTCCATCGACCAAGCCAACGCCTTGATGAACTCCACGCTGGAACTCTACCAGCACGAAATCGAACTGCGCTACAATATGCTGCGCTACTTGGTGTGGGTGATTCCCACGCTTGGATTCATCGGCACCGTGGTCGGCATCGCGTTGGCGTTGGAAAGCGCGGCCGCGGCCGACGACCTCGGCAACCCCGAGGCGGTCAAAGCGGTCATCGCCAAACTCGGCGTGGCGTTTTACACCACCTTGTTGGCGTTGCTGCAGTCCATGGCGCTGGTGTTTGTCATGCACCTCGTGCAAGGGCGCGAAGAAGGCGCGCTCAACGACGCCGGGCAATACTGCCTGGACAACTTGATTAACCGACTCTACGAGAAGTGAGAACCGACATGCCCGTGCGCCGCGACAAAGATGGCAACATCATCGAAGAGACGACTCGATTCGACCCCGCATCCGCGGATGACGAGTCGACGCGTTTAGTTTCCGACTCCGACTCCGCGGATGAAAAGTCAACCGCGACATCGACATCGCCGGCCGCATCCGCGGACACCACCGTCGTCATCGGCAAATCAACACCGTCGGCCGACGACGAAATGACCCGCGCCATCGGCATCCCAACCATCGACCAAGCCGAGGCCGCGCCCGCGCCGTTAGGCGGCCCCGTGGTCGGCTGGCTGGCGGTTATCCAGGGCCCCGGCCGCGGCAACTTCGCGCCGTTAGGCTACGGCCGCAACAGCATCGGCCGCGCGCCCAGCGAGCGCGTGTCGCTCAACTTCGGCGACAACAACATCTCCCGCGCGCATCACGCGGCGGTCACCTACGACCCGCGCGGGCGCAAGTTCTACATCAGCCACGGCGACAGCGACAACCTCACATACATCGGCGACCGCCCGGTGATGAGCGCGGAAGAATTGCCGCCGCATGCGCATATCGGCATCGGGGAGACCGTGCTGCGCTTCGTCCCCTTGTGCGGCGAAGAATTCGACTGGCAGGACGGTGACGATGGCGACAGTAGCGGCGACAACAACAACAGCAGCGACTAAACGATGCGCAACCCGCCCGGCCTCGCCACCCGCATCATCCAAGGCGCGCGCGATTATCAGGAAGACGACTACGATTTTCTTCCGCTCGACGGTGACGGTGACCGTGACGGTAACGCGCCGGGAATTCTCCTCGTGTTGGCCGACGGCATGGGCGGCCATGTCGCCGGCGCGTTGGCAAGCAAAACCGCGGTCGCCAGTTTCATCGCCGCTTGGCAAGCGCAAGACAACAACGTCGACATCCCCGCGCGTTTGGATAACGCGCTCGCCGCCGCCAACGATTCGCTGCGCGAGAAAGTCGCCGCTGACCCGTCGCTGGACGGCATGGGCTGCACTTTAGTCGGCGCCGTGGTCGCGGCCGGCAACCTGCACTGGGTCAGCGTCGGCGACTCGCCGCTGTGGCTCATGCGCGGCGGCGAATTGCAGCGCATCAACCAAGACCACTCCATGGCGCCGCTGCTGCAAAACCTTGTGGACGCCGGGCGCATGACCGCCGAAGAAGCGGCCGCCGACTCGCGCCGCAACGCGTTGCGCTCGGCGGTGATGGGCGATGAGTTAACTTTGGTCGACCGCTCCGATGCGCCGCTGCCATTGCCGGCCCGGCCGGAGCCCGCGCGCATTTTGTTAGCCAGCGACGGTGTGCAAACTTTGCCCGATGACGAAATCGAAAACCTCATGCGCCAATGCGCGGCCCTCGACAGCGACGCCTGCGCCGACCGCCTGCTGCAAGCGGTGGAGGCAAAACAACATCCGCGCCAAGACAACACCACCGTCATGATATATGACTCGCCGCGCGGTTGAATCGATGAACCAACAAACCCACCGTCAAGCCCTGCCGAAGGGCTACATGCTGCAGGAATACCAAGTCGACCGGGTGTTGGGCGCGGGCGGATTTGGGCTGACTTATCTCGGCTGGGACACCGCGCTGGAAAAGCCGGTCGCGGTCAAGGAATACCTGCCGAACGATTTGGCGGTGCGCGAGACGAATCATTCCGTGGCCGCGAAGTCGCGCGATGACGAGGATAACTTTCGGTGGGGGTTGACGCGGTTTTTGGATGAGGCGCGCACCTTGGCACGGTTCAAGCATCCGAACATCGTGTCGGTTTACCGTTACTTCGAAGCGCACGGCACCGCGTATATCGTGATGGAGTTTGTCGAGGGCGAAACTTTCGGCGCGTATCTAAAACGCGCGGGCAAACCGAAAGAATCATTCTTGCGCGCCGTTCTCCTCGCGCTGTTGGACGGCTTGGCGGAAGTGCATCGCGCCGGTTTTATGCACCGCGACATCAAGCCCGGCAACATTTTGCTGAACGCCAAAGGCGTGCCGGTGTTGGTCGACTTCGGTTCAGCGCGCCAGGAAATCGGCGGCCGCAGTCGCAGCATCACCAGCGTGGTCACGCCCGGCTATGCGCCCATCGAGCAATACTCCAGCCGCGGCAATCAAGGCCCGTGGACCGACATCTACGCGCTGGGCGCGGTGGCGTATCGCGCAATCACCGGTGAAGCCCCGCCGGATGCGACGGAGCGGGTGCGCAAGGACCCGATGACCTCGGCGACTGATGCGGCCCGCGGAAAATATTCAGCGAAACTCCTGGCCGCAGTGGATTGGGCGTTGGCGGTGGATGAGGACAAGCGCCCGCAGGATGTGGATGCTTGGCGAGGGGCTTTGACAGACGAAACGCAGACTAAGAAACCGGCGGCGGTCGAATCGTCTGCCAAGTCGGATGTCAAACTCGAAGTTAAGTGGAAGGTTGAAAGGAAAAGATATTCTGGTTGGGGGTGGGTTGTTGTCGGTATATTGGTGTTGTTGGTAGTGGCGTTAGGCGTTGACCATCAGAATGCAGAAATGGCGAAGCAAGAGACCACAAGCGCGGCCGCTAAACAAAACGGCCAGCGCGAAGAGCGGTATGAGGACGGGTCGGTAGGAACCGGTCGGTATGTAAACGGCAAGCGGCATGGCCAATGGAAATTTAGGTGGCCGGATGGAAGTGTGTGGACCGGCCTATATGTAGACGGCAAAGCACACGGCAATTCGGTTTGGCGGGAGGCGAATGGGGCAGTGGGAACCGGTCAATATGTAAACGGCGAGCAACAAGGCCATTGGGTTTGGCGGTATACCGATGGCAGTGTACAAGAAGGCCCATTGGTGAACGGCAGGCGGCATGGCCAGTGGGTTGAGCGGTATGCGAGCGGGCAAGTGGGAACCGGCCAATATGTAAATGGCAAAAAGCACGGCCATTGGGTTTGGCAGTATGCCGATGGCCGTATGGATGAAGGCCCATACAAAGACGGCAAGTGGCACGGCCAGTGGATTGTGCGGGATGCCAACGGCACTGTGGTGGAAAGAATATGCTATGAAAACGGCGACGAAATAGATTGCTAACCTCGAACGCTATCCGTGGCGTCCGGTTGCCGTTTTCAGTTAACCAAAACAACAGCGGTGCGCTGTCCGGTCCCGTCTCGCCGCGGGAATTGACATAGCCGGGCGTGGTCGGTGGCGGCAATCCGCGCCGAAATCCGCACCGCTACGCACTTAGTCCCATCACCCGTCATTCCCGCAGTATTTTGAGTGGGAATTCAGCGCCTTTTCCGATAAGTAGAGTTGCGCTTGCAGTCGAATCCAAAACGCTTTCCCATGGCATCACCTCCAACTCGCTACTCATTTTTCCAACGGGGACCCAACACGCCAACGCCGTAAGAAGCCAGAATAGTCAGTACCAGTGCGCCGATGATGGTAATCAATCCCTGCGCGCACCTGATCCACGGCGTTTTCGGATGCCAGTTTTCGGTCTGTTCCAGAGGCAACATCGGCAACGCGGCCTCCACCGCGTAATAGACGGGATTAAAACCGGGGTAATCCTTGGGAAGTTTCCCATGAACCTTCCAATCCGCCGAAAGAAGAACTTCGGCATCGGATGGGGCCATGCAATGGCATGGCGCGCTTTCTGCCCGGTAAGGGTCCGGGCATGGGAGCGTCCCGCTGAAAAGCACAAGTCCCGCCACGATGAGAGGAGCAAACCAGCGCGTTATGGCTCTGAACGGTTTATAACCGTAGCCGATAGTGCCACGCAAAACCCAGTACCATATCCACCACGCCCATCCAAGCACAACAAAACGCTTGTGGTCGCGATTTAAGCGCAACCACTTATGGCGTTTTCTCTCCAATTCAAAGCCGACCCTGCGGGCCCAATTCATGTGGCCCATCTCACGGTAAACTTTCATCAGTTGCTCGTAAGGCTGCGGATAAAAATCATCGCCTTCGCTCATCAGACCAACCCATTCCAGACGGTCTTTTACCCGTTCTTTTACATCGCCCAATCGATGATAGCGAAATCCATCTATGTTCAAGTCGATATGATCGTCTTTGTCGAGTTTGTAGGCATCGGCATCATCCTGAAACTCGCCCATAACATTGGTTCCCGACAATAACAAGTGTGCAAGTTTGCAACCCTTCAAGAGGAAACTCCCCCCGATAGTCGCATTGGTAAATGACACCAAGCCGTTAGCCGAAAACTTCTCTTCCTTTTGTGCGCCATCGTGCGGAATCAAAAACACTTCGGAAGCCACCTTAACACCTTGCGCGTTAAGGGCCGGCCCATCCTGGTTCTGGAAATTTCCGCCAGAGCAGTTAAGTTGCCCTCGGATTTCAGCGCCAGCCAGAGTTACCGCCCCCTTGGCATTAAACCCATCGCCCAGGAGTACGCCAGCACCCATTTTGACGCCTTGAGCGACGAAAGCGTTTCCTCCCTCATTCGAGAAAGTCCCGTCGGCGCAAACAAATTGCCCGCCAACATCAGCGCCAAGAAAATTCACCTCGCCCTCGGCCTTAAATCCATCCCGAAGCAACACCTCACGAGTCACTTTGATGCCCTGGGCGTTGAGTGCGCCCTTCCCCTTATTGCAAAAACTCCCGCCGTTGCAGGCGAGTTGCCCCTTGATATCAGCGTAAGCCAACGACACCGCGCCTACGGCCTCGAATTTCTTGATGTTCTCGCCGTTTGAATCGTCAGCGTTAAAAAACACATTGCCGGTCACTTTAATGCCATGAGCAATGAGAGCGTTTCCTTTGGCATGTTGGAAACTTCCACCGGTGCAGATGAGTTGCCCATCGATATCGGCACCAAGCAAATTTACAGTGCCATCGGACTTAAAGCCATCGTGAAGCAAAACATTACCAACCACCTTAATATTCTGGGCGATGAGGGCGTTCCCACTCTCCTCATCCCGAAAACTCCCGCCGACGCAAGCAAACTGCCCTCCAATTTCGGCGCCAGCCAAACTTACTACACCATCAGCATTAAACCCATTGGACAGAGTCACGCCACCAGCCACCTTAATGCGCTCGGCGTTCAGGGCGATTCTTCCCTTATTGTGAAAATTTCCGCCCCTACAATCGAGTTGCCCTCTGATATCGGCGCCAGCCAACCATACCGTACCGATGGCTCTAAATTCGTTGATACTCTGGCTACCTGAACTGTCGGTGTTCAGAAGCATACCGCCTGCTTTGATGCCATGAGCGTTAATGGCGTTCCCTCCCCCATTCCAAAAATTTCCGCCCGTGCAGACGAGTTGTCTTCCAATATCAGCGCCGGCCAAATTCACCTCGCCCACAGCCATGAACCCGTTGCGCAAGAGCACATCAGCAACCACTTTAATGTCCGGGGCGTGAAAGGCGCGGCCTTTCTTACTCAAGAAGTTTCCGCCCGTACAGACGAGTTGCCCACCAATTTCGGCATTAGCCAAACTGACCACAGCAACAGAGACAACTCCGGCCAGATTCACGCTACCAGACACCCTTGCCATTCGAGCATCGAACTCCCCGATTAGAGTGCAACCCCTAAAATCCAACTCCGGGCATATCAATTGCTGGAGTTTGATTTCCCTAACAAAGGAACAATTATGAAATCGCATCGGAAATTTCGTCTCGCAAAACGCCATATCTAGCACATCGCTGATAATGGCGTTGGCAATGCAAGTCCCGCGGTAATCCGCATTTTTGTCATATTTACCAAGAAACAACCCGCGCAGAAAATCGCCACTGATTTCTGCGCCGTCAGCATCAACAACACTGATGCCGTCCGCCTGAAAAGCGGTCAGCACTTGCTCCTCTACATCTGTCGGTTCTTTAGGAATCATGGTGTCAAAACTACAGTACGCCATACCAGAATGTCAACCGAAAAATACACCTCAATTTCCACCCCGCCATCCCCCGCCACTGATGGGCGGCCAGCGCCGCCCGAATCCGCCCCGCAACAACCGGCCCACGCGCCCAGCCAAAATATGTGAGAAAGAGGTAGAAGTCGGCTCTCAAACACTGAAACGCTCGCAAAACCTGGAATTGGACGGCGACATACACCTGTACGTCCACCACGGAGCATTTATGCGCCTCGCCATTGTCTCACTGATAAACCCAATGGCCTTGTTTAACGCCCTTTGAGTATAAGCCGGTACTGCGGGAAGATTTGAAACGCCCTAAACCCCAGAAACGTTTCCAACGCAAAATTTCCTCGCCGCGGCCTTCGGCCGTACCGTTGTAGCATCGCCCCGACCATAAGACGCTTGCGTTGCTTCGCGGAAACCAAATCCATACATAACAATTCGATTGATTCGCTACTTTGAGCCAGCAATTTGCATCGCCAGGCTTGGTCGGTTCCTTACACTTAGGCATCAACCGCGCAATCGCCGCATCGAGTCGTTTGCGCGCGGTTTCCTCGACCCGACGTTGTTCGGCCTCCGCAGTCGCGCGTTGGCGTTCATCTTCGATTTGCTTTTGTCGCGCCGCTTCCGCTTGGCGCTCGGCCTCCTCGGCCCGGCGCCTTTCCGCCTCCCGCCGCACTGCTTCCTCATGGGCGAGACGCTCGGACTCCCTTTTCGCCGCCGCATCCTCACGAGCGAGACGCTCAGCCTCTCGCTTTGCCGCTGCTTCAGCCCGGCGTTTTTCCTCCGCCGCTTGTTTGCGCTGTTCGTGCGCTTCTACACGCGCGGCATCTTGCCTAGCCATTTCTGCTTCCCGCTGTCGATGATCTTGCCACTCCGCCAACAACAGCCCGCCGATAACTAGTATGCAGAGAATAGCCACAGCCCATCCTCCACCAGAGGACTTGGTTTCGACTTTCCGCTTAACTTCGGGCTTGACCTCTGGCTTGGATGGCAGTCTCGCATCGCGCAGCATCTGCCCCCACGTCGGGGGAAGATTTTTCACCGCCTTGTCTCGACCACTGCCAAGCTTCTCAACTCGCGCTTCGTCCATCGGGCCGGAAAGGAAACCACGAACGCGCCGATCTGCCGCCAGCGACTCAACCGCCTCCGGTTTTTCGGTCTGCGTTTCGTTCATCAACATCCGCCGCCAAGCATCCACATCTTGCGGTCGTTTGTCCTCATCCACCGCCAGCGCCCAATCCACTGCGGCCAGGAACTTTGCCGAATACTTTCCGCGGGCCGCATCGGTCGCCGGGGTCATCGGGTCCTTGCGCACCCGCTCCGTCGCATCCGGCGGAGGCGCGCCGGTGATTGCGCGGTATGCCACCGCCCCCAAGGCGTAGATGTCGGTCCACGGGCCTTGATTGCCGCGGCTGGAGTATTGCTCGATGGGCGCATAGCCGGGCGTGACCACGCTGGTGATGCTGCGACTGCGGCCGCCGATTTCCTGGCGCGCTGAACCGAAGTCGACCAACACCGGCACGCCTTTGGCGTTCAGCAAAATGTTGCCGGGCTTGATGTCGCGGTGCATAAAACCGGCGCGATGCACTTCCGCCAAGCCGTCCAACAGCGCGAGGAGAACGGCGCGCAAGAATGATTCTTTCGGTTTGCCCGCGCGTTTTAGATACGCGCCGAAAGTTTCGCCCTCGACAAACTCCATCACGATATACGCGGTGCCGTGCGCTTCGAAGTAACGGTAAACCGACACGATGTTCGGATGCTTGAACCGTGCCAAGGTGCGCGCCTCATCCAAAAACCGCGTCAACCCCCACCGAAAGTTATCCTCGTCATCGCGCGACTTCGCGGCCACGGAATGATTCGTCTCGCGCACCGCCAAATCGTTCGGCAGGTATTCCTTGACCGCGACCGGCTTTTCCAGCGCGGTGTCCCAGCCGAGATAAGTCAGCCCAAATCCGCCCGCGCCCAACACCCGGTCGACTTGGTATTCCTGCAGCATGTAGCCCTTCGGCAGGGCTTGACGGTGAGTTTGTTCGTTCATGGGTTTTAACTCATGTGGCGGGCGATGCGTTGCGGTTGTTGGTTGGATTGTATAGGGAATGAGCATCGGTGCGGCGGCTAATTGCCGCTCGCCCCACTCGTCACGCCCGCAGTTTGTTGAGCGAGCGTCCGGCAAATCCTGCTTGCTTTCTCCGCTTTTTGTGGTAGGGTGACCTTAGTAGCAAAGTGCGACGTTGGCAAGCAGTAAAATCGATGTCGACAACTGACATAACTCCCGATGGCTTTACTATCGTGGATTATTTAACCCCAATCCAAAGAGGTTTTACGATGACTACCCCTGAACCAATCCAATTATGGCTGGTACGGACATTCGATGAAAAGATGGCGAACTACCATCTGGTCGAACTGGAAGGCAAATGCTTTTTCCAGCACAAAACGCGCAAATATGTGCTGGTGTGCGCGAATTGTGTTGAGGACTGCAAGCGGTATCACTTGGAGTATGAAACGTTTCAAGATTCGACGAATCCACACTCATTAAAGTGCCACGGTTGCAAAGCCAGTTTTCATCTCTCGGCCAATCCAGAGAATGCAAACCCGGTTTCCATCAACCAATAACCCAACCGCCCGGCCCCGCCGGGCGGTTTTTTATCACCCACCGACCACAGAACCGCTATGAAAACCCGAATCGCCATCGCCTTCGTTGCCGTGCTTTTTGCCATCGTCGCCTTTTCCCTCGCCCCGCATCCAGCAAATGCGCAGGAATATGTCGGCCAACGGTATTTTGGCGTCAATATCGGTCAAGCCAAAGCCGGATATGCCTCCTGCGACGAAGGCCCAACCTTGACTTGGACGAATTGCCCCGACAAAGACATCGGCATCAAACTTTACGCCGGCCACAATCTCCACAAGAATTTCGCCGTGGAAGCCGGCTTTATCGACTTTGGCGAATTCAAACCAAGACTCGCTGTCTCCGGCGGTCGCCGAATCGATCGTGGGCTGATAAAAATCAGCGGAAAATCCTTATTCATCGCCGGCATGGGAAAAGTCCATGTTCATCCCAAAGCAAACCTGTTCGGCAAAATTGGCTTGCATCGATGGGATATAGAAACAGGAATAGAGTGGGAAGAACCCGGCCGCTGGCCGCCCCAACCCGATGTCGACGATGATGGCGTAGATTTGTTCTACGGCATCGGTGGCGAAGTTGCGCCGTTTTCCAACGAAAAAGTCAAACTGCGAGTGGAGTATGAAATGTTCACGGCGGATGATTTTAACAACAGCGGGAGCGATATTGACTTCGAATTTATCAGCGTTGGCGTCATTTACGCTTTCTAACCCCGCCGGGCGGTGTTTTCTACCTCGCCGACGCCATCAACGCCGACATCGAGGAACAAGCGCGCAACCAAGTTTGGCTGGTCGAGTTGCGCCACGCGAAAGAAAAGTACGACGAAATCGCCGTGCTGTTTGACGAGGCGGACGAGATAAAAATCCAAGCCTCGCAAAAACTCCGCCAAGCCGGTATCACGCACGCGGATTGCCACGATGCGGGGTATTGGTAATTTTCAACCCGGCGGGGCTTCGGCCCCGCCAACCTAACGAGGAAAATGACATGTTTGACATCGATGACCTGAAACGCAAAGCCGAAGACGGCGATGCGGAAGCGCAAAACGAACTCGGGAAGTGCTACCAGCATGGTAAGAATTACCAAGGCAAGGGTTCGACCATCGACACAACCGAGGCATTTCGTTGGTTTCTGCGTTCCGCCAAACAGCAGAACCCAGCGGCGACTTTGAATCTGGCTCAATGTTTCTCAGGTAACGTCTATGATGATGAACTGCCCACTTACTCCGATGACGAGGTGGATTACAACCCCATGGTAGAGGCGCGTAAATGGGCGGAAATTGCCGACTTCTACAACGAGTTGCATCAGTCGGGTTATTCGAGAATTAGGGATTATTTCTTTAAATTGTCCTCTCGCATGTCCGATAAACAGCAAGCTGAGGGGAGTCGCCGTGCCGGGGAATTCCTCGACAAGTGGGGGCGTGGTAAAGACTGACCGCATGAAGTAACCCCCAAACCGCCCGGCCCCGCCGGGAGCCCACCCTCGCGCGCCAATCCTCACCATCGCCCCACTTGCGGCTATGGTGCGCGCGGTGACTCAAATGACGGCGGGGAATAAACCCGTACAAGCGGTTGACGAAAATTAATCGAGGCGTATAATGGCGCAAAATTGCCGTTGTTTGATGTCGGTGAGAATCGGCGGGCGGCGGTTAAAGTCGCGAGTAATCCGGGGGTAAAATCCCTGCGGGTTATTGGCGTTGGCAATGATTTTTCAACATGAGATATCGCACAAATGGCGTGCAGGGTGGGCATCACTACCGACCCGGAAGAGAGGAGGGCACACTGGGCAAGCCAATTCCCCAATACTTTCAGGAATTGGCAAATTGTCGGCGTCTACTCTTCCAAATCTCAAGCGCAAGCCAGGGAAACCGAACTCGCGCATGCTTGGGGTTGTGAAAGCCATCCCGGTGGCGGTGGGCCGGAGTCCGCCATTTGGCATGTGTATTATTTTCAGCACAATGACCGCTAATGCGGTTGGGAATTTCGCATGATTGACAAAGTAACCATTAAATATTTCAAGGGTTTTGAAAAGCAATCTTTCCATCTGAAAGATGCGGTGGTTTTGGCCGGCCCGAACAATGCCGGTAAAACCACTTTGCTTCAGGCGATAGCGACATGGCATTTTGCTCTCACAGAATGGCAAAAGAAAAGGGGTGCTTCTTCGGCTAAGCGAAGGACAAGCGTTGCACTAACGCGCAAGGAATTTCTTTCGGTGCCGGTTCAGGCATTTAAATTGCTGTGGACCGACACTTTTACCGCCTTGAAAAAAGAAGAAGGCGGGGGGAGAGGCGCAGCATCTCCCCGCATTATGGAAATCTCATTGGCGGGGAAGGATAAAAAGGGGAATCCTTGGGAGCATACTATGGAGTTTCGTTATGCGAATTCCGAATTAATCTATGCAAAACCAATCGACCCGACAAAATTTCCCGAGGAGATAGCCAAAGTGGTTTATATCCCATCTTTCTCAGGCATTGAGATAGAGGAAAAAGTTCATACGCCCGAGTATCAGGAGTGGCTGATTGGGCAGGGAAAACCCGGGGACATTATCAGAAATCTTCTGGCGGAGACTTCGGCCAAAAAGGATGCGTGGAAGGCGTTGTCTGCCGATGTGGAGGTACTGTTTGGCTATCGCCTCCTCAAGCCGCAATCTTTCGGCCGTCCTTTCATTTTATGTGAGTATCTTCCCGGCATACCCAAGGGGCAGGGTTATGGCGGCTATCCCCGGCTGGAAATCGCCGGCGCCGGCAGCGGGTTTCTGCAAACGCTGCTTTTGCTGGCGTTCTTTTATGCCCGGCCGTCAACCGTTTTGCTGGTTGACGAGCCGGATGCGCACATGCACATGATTTTGCAAAAGCAAATGTATGACCATTTGCGCGCGGTTGCCTCGAAAAGGAATTGCCAACTCATTGTCGCCACGCATTCGGAGGTCATTATAGACAACACCGACCCGACCAAAATAATTTCCTTTTACGACACGCCGCATCTCTTGATTGAAGAGACGGAGCGGGGCGAGGTGCGAGAGGCGCTGAAATTTCTCAAATCAAAAGACATCGCGCTTGCGGAGCAGGGCAAGGTTTTGTATGTGGAGGACGACAGCGATTTCAGCATCCTCCGCGCCTGGGCGGAAAGACTGGACCATCCGTTAAAAGTTTGGCTCGCCAATCCGTATTACCACCCCATCAAGGGCAGCAATATCAGAGACGCGAAGAATCACTTCTTCGCTTTGCGCGCTTTGAAGCGCCAGATGTCCGGCGTGTTATTGCTCGATGGGGACAATAAAAATATCCCGGAGCACGACTTGCGTGCGCAGGGGTTGAAACTGCTTCGTTGGAATCGTTATGAGATAGAAAACTATCTCATCCATCCGGCAGTTCTCGACCGTTTTGCAGAGCAAAAAACGAGCCCCGTTTTTGTGTCAACAGTGGTAAAAAAGTTGCAGCGCATGCTGCCTCCCGCTGTGATGGAAAATCCATTGGACAATCACGATTACATGCAAGCAACTGCCGCGAGTAAATCCATTCTTCCGCAAGTTTTCTTCGCGGCAGGCATGGAAATTGGCAAGTCGGAATATTACCAAATTGCCGAAATTATGCGCCCCGAAGAAATTCATGACGAAGTTAAAAAAATGCTCGATGCAATAGCAAAGCATTTCGGGGTAACGGAGGCATGAATTCCCGGCTGAATCCGCCCCCGTTCCTGTCGCATCATGTTGCGTTTCGGTTATATTGATTCTCCAACTCCAACCCCACACCGCGCCCCAGCCAATGCCCCGCAAATCCCCAACCCGCCGGCGCATCTTCGCCGTGCTATTCGCGTTGCCGATTCTCGCCGTCGCGTCACCCCATGCACAGGCCGTCGACCCGGCCGCGGTTGAAGTGTTGCAAGTGCGCGCTTATCGCCAGCAGGAATTGCAAGCCGTGGTCAGCGGTTTTGCGGTTAATGGGCGAGGCGCGGTGTTGACTTCGGCGCATGCGTTGCGGCGGGCCGAGCGGTTTACCGTTACCTTAGGCGAGGGCCGCGCCGAGGTGGTGGCGGCGTTGGCGTGGCGCGATGAAGGCGCGGACATTGCGCTGTTGAACGCCACCGGCGTCGGCGCCGCGCCGCTGGTGTTTGCGGCCGGCGGGCTGGATGCCGGGCGGCGGGTGAGCACCGCATGGCGCGCCGCCGATGGCCGGTTGCTGACCGCAAGCGGTGCGCTTGGCGTGGCCGCCGGCGACGACCCG
The DNA here is from genome assembly GCA_028817405.1 of Gammaproteobacteria bacterium. Lineage (GTDB taxonomy): Bacteria > Pseudomonadota > Gammaproteobacteria > Arenicellales > Poriferihabitantaceae > JAHRAW01. Next base: position 16,296 of record JAPPPS010000070.1, on the reverse strand, counting down.
GATGCGCCCTACCAGCACAACGCGATGGTCACCGCCGACGGTTACGGCGCGCCGTTGCTGGACGAGTGCGGGCGAGCGGTGGGCATCAACCGCCGCAAGCCGGGCGTCTGGCGAGGGTTCGCGTCGGTTCGTGCCGGCGACCCGGAAGGCGTGGTGTTCGCCACCGCTGCGCCGCGCATCCTCGCGTTGTTGGCGGCGAAAGAGGTGTCGTATCAAGCGCATGCCGGGCCGTGCGCGCCGGGCGAACAAGCGGCGTTGGATGCGGCCGAAGCGGCCCGCGCGCAAGCCGAAGCGGCCACTGAGCAAGCGGCCGCGGCGACAGCCCAAGCCGAGGCCGCGGAAGATGCCGCTGCGCAAGCGCGCCGGCAAGCCGAGCAAGCGCAACAACGCGCCGATTTGTCCGCGGCCGAGAGAGATGAGTTGCAGGTTGAACTGCAACGCGCGGTGGAGGAAAAGGAGCAGGCGGCGGCCGCGGCGCAGCGCGCGGCCGATGAGGCGGCGCAAGTTGCGCAAACGGCGGCCGAGCAAGCGGCGCGCGCCCGGCAAGTCGCCAGGCAGACCGCGCAAAAAAATCGCCGCACCTTAATCCTCATCGTCATCGGCGGCGCGGCGGTTGGGTTGCTGGCGTTGCTGGTTTTCATTCGCCGCGGCCGCGCCGCGCGCCGGCAAGTGGCAACGGCTGAAGCCAAGGCGCTCGATGCTGAGCGCCGAGCCGAGGGGCCGGACCCGAACAGTCGACCGGGTTGGTCGTTCACCGCTGTCGCCGACGAATCCGCTAACGAATTCGGTGACGAATCCGCCGGCGAATCCACCGATAATTCCGCCGCCGAATCCGCCACTGAATCCACCGCACAATCCGCCGCGGATTTCTATGTTTCCACGGCGGTGTTGCAGGCCGCCGAGCAGGGCGTACGCATCGGCCGCAACCCGGATTCCTGCGATTATGTCGTCGCCGCCGCGGCGGTTTCCCGCGAACACTGCCGAGTTTTCCTCGCCGACGGGCGACTCATGTTGGAAGACTTGAAGTCCGCCAACGGCAGTTGCATCGGCGCGCGGAAGTTGGAAGCGCATGCGCCGCAACAAATCCAAGACGGCGACCGGATGGTCCTCGGCAACATCGTTTTCCAAGTCGCGTATGTGGCGTGAAAGCGAGCGCGCCGGGTTGCGGCGGCGATTGCATCGATTGCCGCGGTTGATATTTGGCGCGGTTGTGTTATGCGCGTTGTTGGTCGCGGCCGGCGGTGCTGCGCGCGCGGATTTTAATGCCGCGCAAGTCGAGCCAAGCGTGGTGCGAATCGTTGCCGACCGCGGCGGCGAATACAGCGCCGGCACCGGGTTTGCGCTGAACGCGAACGGCGATGTCGCCACCAATCATCATGTCATCGCCGGCGCGCGGCGCATCGAGGTGCTGCGCAGCGGTTCTATCGATGCATTGCCGGCGACGGTGGTTTGGCGGTCGTGGGAATTGGATTTGGCGGTGCTGCGCGCGCCCGGACTGGGAGCGACTCCAGCCAAAATCGCCGCGTCAGCCGGCGACATCGCCAAAGGCGCGGCTGTGTATGCGATGGGGTTTCCGGGCTTGGCGGATGCGGACGGCCTGGCATCGGACGCCACCGTCACCGGCGGCATCGTCGGACGGTTGTTCGACGGCGCATGGGGCGGCGGTGAAACGGCGTTGTCGATTATTCAACACTCGGCCGCGGTCAACCCCGGCAACAGCGGCGGCCCGTTGTTCGATGCTTGTGGGCGGGTGGTCGGCGTCAACACGCAAGCCAGCGGCGCGGCGCGCATCGAGCGCGATGAACGCGGCCGAGTGCTCGACATCGTGGCTGGGCAAGGCGTGTTTTTTGCCTCCGACATCGGCGAACTGGCGCGCGCACTCGACGCGAACGGTGTTGGTTATCTAATCGATGACACGGTTTGTATTTCGGCCGCGACATCGGCGGCAAACATCGACGCGGATGCAAGGAACGCCGCCGAACATGCGCAGAGCCAAGCGCAACGCGCCGCGCAAATCGCGGCGGAAAACCGCGCGCGCATGCTTTGGTGGGGCGCGGCGATTGCTGTTCTTGCGTTGATTTTCATATTGGCGTTGCGCAAACCGCGGGAGCGAATCGTGCGGGTGGTGGATGGTTACAGCCGCATCATTGACCGAAGCGGCGCGTTAACCGGCCGGCATGGGCGGCTTGCCGGCGGCGCAAGAAAAACGCATGCACCGGGGTTACTGTTAGCCGGGTTTTCCGGTAGCGGCCATCCACTGCGCGTTCGCGTGGAAACGGCTGCGTTGAATACGGCGCCGGTTGGAATCAGCGTCGGACGCGAACCGGCGTTGGTCGATATTGAATTGCCGGGCGCGCAAATCTCCCGCCGCCATGCGCGTTTTTCCGCGCGCGACAAGCATGCGCTGGTCGAAGACTTAAACTCCGCCAACGGTACAAGATTGAACGGAAAACAAATCAAACCGTATCAACCGACGCCGCTGCGGCCCGGCGACACCTTGCGCTTGGGCGACATCGAGTTCAGCGTCTCCGCGTCCGATAAACCATGAAAAAACGCAGCCGCGACATCAACATATTCAGCATGTCGGCGCTGGACTTGTTCGCCTCGGCGTTGGGCGCGTTTATCCTGTTGGGCGTGTTGTTGCTGCCGTATTTCCCCAACACCGGCGACTCGCCGGAGCGGGTGCAAGAAGTGCGCGCGCAACTGCAGGAACAAGCGGCGGAAAACATGCGCTTGGCGGAACAACTCGAACGCCTTCAAGAACAATTGCAGCAATCGCGCGCGCAAACCGCGCAACTCGAACGCCAAGCGCAACGCGCCGCCGAACTTGAATCTGAACTGCAGCAATCTCAATCTCGGTTGCAACAAACGCAGGACGCATTGCGCGCCGCGCAGCGCAAGAAATATCTTTTGGTGGTCATCAGTTGGAACAGCCGTGACGATGTCGACTTGCATGTCGTCGACCCGGCCGGCCGCGAGTTTTATTACGAACAAAAAGCCTTCCCCGGCACCCCCGCGAAGTTGGAAGAAGACAACATCCGCGGCCCCGGCAACGAAATCTGGCTGCACCCGGAAGTGACCCAAGGCGAATACAAAATCCACTACAAGTTATACGCCCGGCGAACGCGCGCCGCTTCAGTGCGCGGATTGATTTTATACCCCAACGGCCGCCAAGAAATCCCCACCCGGCGACTGTCGCGCCAAAACCAAAAACCCCTGGTCGCCGTCATCCAAATGGACGCCGAAGGCAACCCGACAATTCGGTTCAGATAGCGCGACGGCGATTCTTGGATTCCATCAGCAAGCGCAACATTCCAATCGGATAACAGGCGAGTTGCGGCAGCAGCGTCCGCTTGCCGCGCTAATGACAACCCCTACGCGCTCGGTCACTCAGCCCCCGGCGCATACCCCTTCATCGCGCCGGTGTAGGTTTTTTGCCGCGGCCAAGCGTAGGCGGTGGTTTTGGATGTTTTCAAACCCAGCGCGATTAAACTCTCCGCCAACTTGACCGCGCTGACTACGCCGTCGACCACCGGGACGCGGTGTTCATCCTGCAGGGATTTTGCCAAGTCGGTCATGCCGGCGCAGCCGAGCACGATGGCGTCGGCGCGGTCATCATGGATGGCGCGGGCGATTTCGGCCGAGATGTCGGCGCGCGCGTTCGACTCAGGATTTTCCAGTTCCAGCACCGGCACTTCGGAGGCGCGCACGCCGGCGCACCGGGCGGCCAGGCCGTATTTGTGCAGGTTGTGTTGCAGCGCGGCGATGGAGCGCGACAGCGTGGTGACCACGCCGAACTTGTTGCAGACCAAACTCGCCAAGTGGAACGCGGCTTCGCCGATGCCGAGCACCGGCGCGGCGGTGATGCAACGCGCCGCGTCCAAGCCGGTGTCGTCGAAGCAGGCGATGATGACGGCGTCGGCGTTTGGGTGGTTGCGAATTTCGTCGATGAGTCCCGGCACCGCGAACGCTTCGTCGTAGTAGCCTTCGATGCTTGCCGGGCCGCTGTCCGGCTGCACCGCGGTGATGACGGTGCCGGGCGCGGCCGCCGATGCTGCGGTGGCCTCGATGGCCGCGGTCATCGACGCGGTGGTGTTGGGGTTGACGATTAAGATGTTCATTGCATCTTTCCGGCCAAGCGTTTCAATTCAAACGCGCGCGCATCGTAAAACACCACCGTCACACCTCCCCGCCCAAATACAACTTCTTCACCCGCTCGTCATCGAGCAACTGCGCCGAGTCGCCGGACAATGCGATGCGGCCGGTGGCGATGGCGTATGCGCGGTGCGAGATGCGCAACGCCATGCGCGAGTTCTGCTCGACCAACAACACGCTGACTTTCTCGTCCTTGTTGACCGCGACAATCGACTGCGCGATGTCCTGCACCAACTTCGGCGCCAAGCCGAGCGACGGTTCATCCAGCAGCAGCAACCGCGGCCTGGCCATCAACGCGCGGCCGATGACCAACATCTGCTGTTCGCCGCCGCTCATGGTGCCGGCCGCTTGCGCGTATCTTTCTTTCAACCGCGGAAAACGCGTCAGCACGCGTTCCAATGTGTCGCGAATCGCGGCGTTGTCGTCGCGACTGAACGCGCCCATCAACAAGTTGTCCTTGACCGACATATACGGGAACACGCGCCGGCCTTCCGGCACCATGGCGATGCCGCGTTTGACGATGCTGTCGGCGCGCAGGCGGTCGATTTTTTCGCCGGCGAAGAAAACTTCGCCGTGCGCGATGCGCTCCAGCCCGGCGATGCCGCGCAGAATCGACGACTTGCCGGCCCCGTTGGCGCCGATTAATGCGACCGTCTCGCCTTCGTTGACTTCCAGCGACACGCCTTTCAGCGCATGCACATGGTCGTAGTAGAGTTGCACATCGGAGAATTTAAGCAGTTGCTGCATCGTCGCACCTTACATGCCAATCGCTTCATCTTCGACGCCGAGATAGGCCTCGATGACGCGTTCATCATTTTGAATTGCCTCCGGCCCGCCCTCGGCGATTTTCTCGCCGAAGTTCAACACCACGATGCGGTCCGAGATTTTCATCACCGCCGCCATGTCGTGTTCGACCAACAACACCGTCACCCCGCGCTCGCGCACGCCGCGCACCATGTCGACCGCGCGCATGGTTTCTTCATGATTCATGCCGGCGAACGGTTCATCGAGCAGCAGCACTTCCGGATTGGTCGCCAAGCCGATGGCGATGCCGAGCGCGCGCAGGTGGCCATGCGGCAAGTTGCCGGCCAACTCGAAACGCACTTCGCTCAAGTCCAGCGTGGCCGCGATTTGGTCGGCCGACTCGCCGAACTTTTGTTCGTCGCGGCGCGCCGTGGATGAGTTGAAGAAGTAGCCGGTCAGCCCGGCGCGCGAGCGCAAGTGGTGGGCGATGATGATGTTGTCGCGCACGCTCATCTCCTTAAAAATCGTGGTCTCTTGAAAGGTGCGCACCACGCCCTTGCGCGCGACGATGTGCGGCGCCAGGCCGGAGATGCGCTCGCCATTGAATCTGACCTCGCCGCCGCTCGGCCGCAAGAACGAGGAAATCAACTTGAACAGCGTCGACTTGCCCGCGCCGTTCGGCCCGATAATCGACAGAATCTCGTGCCGCCTAACCGCGAACGACACGCGGTTGACCGCCACCAAACCGCCGAAACGCCGGGTCAGGTTGTCGACTTGCAGGAGGTCGCTCATAACGGCGGCGGCGGCCTCGGCGGTAGCGGCGACATCGGCGGCAGCGCGGCCGGCCGCGCCGGCGGCGTCGATTCCGCCCTGCGCGGGCGTTGAAAATAGCGGCGTGTCATCACATCACTCCGAGCGCGAACATCGCGAATGAACAATCATAGCCGAAATTAACCGCGCCATGCGATTGCAGCCCCCCAAATTAAAACCACGCCCGGAGTTCCCCGCTCGTGGGCGGGGCGGGCTTTTATTGAGCCGGAGCCGGGGATTGACGGAAGATGAAGACGCTGGACTCCGGTTGCCACCGGAGTAGCAGTAGGGGCGGTTGCCACCGGAGTGGCGGTGGGGGCGCGCCCGCTTAACAGACTGCGGGCGTGGCGATAAGAGGAGACGCGGGTGTGGCGATAGGGGAGACCTTGGGCGTGACGGTGGGGACGGTTGTTGCCGGAGTGACGGTGGGGGCGATTGTCGCCGGGGGGCGTGGGTGTCGATTGTTGTTTGTGGGCTGTTATCCGCCTTGCAATTCGAAGACTTGTTCTTGCAGGGGGGCGCCGGTTCGGGGGTGGGCGAGGTGGGGGATTTTTGGCTCTTGGCCTTCGAAGAATTCCTCGATGGACCACATCACCAAGCGGTTGAATTGCTTGCCGCCGATGTCGATGTAGCCGGCTTTGGCGGTTAACTCCCGCGCGGTGGGTGTCCGTTTTTGTTTGTACAGCGTGATGAACAACCCGATGGCGGCTTCGCCGGCGGCGATTTTTCCGTAGAACGCGCGCAACGCATCGACCGACGGTTTGCCGCGTTTGACTTGCGCGATGCATAAGTCGTTGTCTTGCTCGCCGTTCCAAATCAACGCGCGCCCATCGATGCCGCCGTCGCCGCGCTGCACGGTGTTGGGCGCGAAACCGTGAACGCGCGTGACCGCCCACTTTTCAAACTCAAACGGATGCTTGTCGGAAAAATAAACCGCGGCTTGATGCGAGGTCGGCTCGCCGTCCACCACGATGCGCATGTCTTTCATGCGCTCGCGACGAATGACTTGAATCGCGTAGTAGGAGATGTCGACGCCGACCCAGTGACGCTTCAGCAAATGCGCGGCTTCGATGGTGGTGCCGCAGCCGCAGAACGGGTCCAGCACGACATCGTTTTTGTTGGAAGATGTTTTGATAATTCGCTTCAACAACGCGAGCGGTTTTTGGGTGGGATAGTTAAGCATTTCCACTCGCGACTGTCCGGTTTGCGCGATGTCAGTCCACCAACTCGGCAACGGTCGGCCTAAACTTTTATCCAGATAAGTTTTGCGTCCCTTAAATTCTTTGTAGCGTCGCCCTTGTTTGTCCGTAGAAGAAAACTTTGCGATTTGCGCGTCGTTAAGCGGCGTATAAGGACGGTTAAAAACGCCTTCATTCGACTTTCCGTAATAAAAGATGACGTCGTGTTTGCGATGAAACGCCAAGTTTGGCCCTTTGCCTTTTGGCGGATAACACCAAACAATTTCATTCCTGAAATTGTTCTTTCCGAAAATTTCATCCATCACCACTTTCAAGTAATGCGATGCGGTCGGGTCGCAGTGCAGGTAGATGCTGCCGGTGTCTTTCAGTACGCGGTGCATCTCCGCGAGTCGCTCGGCCATATACGACAAGTAAGCGAGCATGCCGTTGCCGCCGTGGAACAACATGTCGAAGGCTTTCATCGCGTAGTGCGCGGGGTGGTCGATGGCTTTGCGCATGTGATGCACGCGCTGTTCGGCGTCGGCATCCCATTGCCAAGTGTCGGTGAACGCGGTCATCTGCGCGAGGTCGTTCTTTTTGTTTTTGTCTTTGCCGCGGCCGAACAGGATGTTGTAGTTCGCCTTGCTGTTGAACGGCGGGTCGAGGTAAATCAAATCCACGCAAGCGTCGGGCCACTCCCGCATGCGGTCGAGACAGTCGCCGGCGTATAGGGTGTTGGTTTTCATCGGGCATGTGACCTGTTGCCGGTCCACGCGCTCGAAGCGCCGGGCCGTTGCACAGATCACACGCATGTAGCAAGTGAAATTCCTGCCTATTCGCCCCGTCGGGAATGACCCCGTGCCGGGTAAAAACCGCTGTTGTATTTGACAGGTAACCCGGCGAAGCGGGCTACATGCGTGAATCTGTGCGAGCGGAAATATAGCACAAATCGGGGGATGCAAGCGGCAAATCGCCGGCGGGGGTTTTTGTTTAATTGGGCCGGTGTGGGGGGGACGGAAGATGAAGACTCTGGACTCCGGCTGTCGCCGGAGTGGCGGGTGGGCCACGGTCGGCGATTCAAATGTGGCATTGTCGAGTCGGTTAATTTGCCATCCGTGGCATCTGGATTCCCGCGTCCAAGCGGGAATGACGGCCCCCGGCATTTTCCGGCCCTCGCCAGCGCTACGCGCCGGCAGTTAAAGACTCTGGACTCCGGCTGTTGCCGGAGTGGCGGGTGGGCCACGGTCGGCGATTCAAATGTGGCATTGTCGAGTCGGTTAATTTGCCATCCGTGGCGTCTGGATTCCCGCGTCCCCCGCTCGGGGGCGGGGGCAGGCCCAGCGGGAATGACGGCCCCCGGCATTTTCCGGCCATCGCCGGCGGTCGCGGTTTGTCTCGTGCGGCGCCGGTCAGCCCAATTCCCCACGCACTGCGCGGGTGGCGAGGGCGGCGTAGTCGGCGGCGGTTAGGGGGATGGGGTTGGTGGCGGCGGAGGGGTCGGCGGTTGCCATCGCGCCGATTTCGTCTGCGCGGGCGGCGTCGATGCCGAGGGCGGCGAGGGTGTGGGGGATGCCGATTTGCGCGCGCAGTTTCAGCACCCAGTCGAGGAAGGCGTCGAAGGTGGGTGCGAGGTCGAGATGCCGCGCCAGGCGGGCGATGCGCGGCTCGATGGCGGCGCGGTTGGCAGCCAGTACATATGGCATTAACACCGCGTTCAGGGCGCCGTGGTGCGCGTCATACAACGCGCCGAGCGGGTGGGCGAGGGCGTGCATCGCGCCCAAGCCGCGCTGGAACGCGGTCGCGCCCATGAGCGAGGCGACCAACATGGCGCGGCGGGCGTCGATGTCATCGGGGGTCGCCACCGCGGCCGCCAAGTGCGCGGCAATCAGGCGCATGCCCTCGACCGCGACGCCCTCGGCCAGCGGGTGGTACTGCGGCGCGCAATACGCCTCCAAGTTGTGCGACAGCGCGTCCATGCCGGTGGCGGCGGTCAATTGCGGCGGCAATCCGACGGTGAGTTGCGGGTCGAGAATCACGCACGCCGGCAGCATGCGCGGGTGGAAAATGATGACTTTGCGCTGCGCATCCGGATTGACGATGAGCGCGGCCCGCCCGACTTCGGAGCCGGTGCCGGCGGTGGTCGGCACCGCGATGCTCGGGGCGATGCGCGCGGCGTCGGCGCGCCGCCAGTTGTCGCCGGCGTCTTCCAAGTCCCACAACGCGCAGGTTTGCCCGGCCAACACCGCCACGCTTTTGCCGACATCCAAGCCGCTGCCGCCGCCGAAGGCGATGACACCGTCGTGCGCGCCGCTTCGGTAGGCGTCGATGCCGGCCTGTACATTGTCGCCGGTGGGGTTGGGTTTGAGGTCGCTGAACACCGTGATGCTCAAACCCGCGGCCGCGCACTCGGCCACGCGCTCGGTGACCAACGGCAGGCGCGCCAGGCCCGGGTCGGTGACCAACAACGGCGCGCCGATGCCGAACTCGCGGCAAACCGCCGGCAAGTCGCGGATGCGGCCGTCGCCGACGCGAATCGCGGTGGGGTAGTTCCAGTCGGCGTTCATGGAATGCGGCGGCGGGCGCGGTGAATTAACTGCCGCGGTAGGTGGTGTAGCCGAACGGGCCGAGCAGCAGCGGGATGTGGTAGTGCGCGCCGCCGGCGGCGACGCAAAACGCGATTTCCACGCGCGGATAAAAGCCCGGCGCGCCGGCCGCGCGGTGGTAGTCGGCGGTGGCGAAAGTGAGTTTGCACTCGCCGGCCGGCAAGGTTTCGCCGGGCGGCAGCAGGGTGGCGACGCGGCCGTCGGCATCGCTCACTCCCGCGCCGAGTTCGGCCCACGCGCCGTCGCGCCACTGCGCCAACGCCACGCGCACGCCGGCCGCGGGAACGCCGCGCGCGGTGTCCAAGATGTGGGTGGTGATTTGGCTCATGCGGGGGGTGGGGATGTCGGGGTTGTTGCCGCCGGTTTTGCCATGGCCGGGGTTGTCGAGTTTGCGGTCGCCGGTTTTGCTGCTTCGGTCGCCGCCGCCGGTTTTGCCGACGAATCCACCGTCACGGTTTCCACCGTCGCCGCTCCCGCCGCCACCGTTGCATCACCGTCAAACAATTTCCGCAGGCGTAGGCGGGTGATTTTGCGCTGTTCCTCCGCGGCGTTGGCGAGTTCTTGGGCGCGCGAGTTTTTGAGGCGGACGCGCAGTTGCACGAGCATTGCGTCGGCGGACAAACCGCTGGCGCAGATGATGAAAATGAAACCGAACCGTTGCCGGTAGTCGCGGTTGAGATGTGCCAACGCGGCGCGGGTTTGCGCCGATGCGTTTGCGACGCCGGACTGTTCTTGGCGCGAATCGCCAACTGAATCGCCGTCGCCATCGCCGGCCGCGGCCGCGGCCGCGGAATTCCCCGCGGTTTTCATGTCGCCGATTTCCGGATGCGCGCCAAACGCCTGCAGCCATGCTTCGGCCGGCAACGCGCGCCAGTGACGGTCGGCGGCGTCGAGCAATTGCGCGAGCGAGTCGTACGGCCGCCCGGCCGCCATGCGCGTTGCCCACTCGGCGTTGGCGCAGCACCGTCGCAAGCGTTCGGCCGCGGCGGCCGGCGGTAGGCGGTTGAATCGCGCCAAGGCGACGGTGGCGGAATCGGTGGAGTCAGTGTCGGCGACAGTATTCATGCCCGGCATTGTTGAAAATTCCGCGCGGTCGGTCAAGCGCGGTCGATGCGGTAACAGCGGCGCGGCGGAGAAGCATGGGCGGCATTCCGGAAATCCCCGCGGTCAAACTTGCGCCAGCAAAACATACAGCGCGGTCGCGGCGATGATGCTGAGCAACAAGCCCAGCGGTTTGAACAACGCGAGCAAAACCGCGAGGGCGGTGACGGCCGGAACCGCGTCTTGAACGATTTCCTGGGTCGCGCAGTAAACCATCAGGTTAACGAAAATCGCGACCGGCAGAATGTTTTTGATATTGCTCTGCGTGCGCGCGGAGAAGTTGAACGGCACAAACGCCGGCAGAATGCGCACGATGACGCTGACGCCGAACAGCAGCGCGACGCCGATGATGACGCGCTCATCCATGCGCGGTTTCCTCCCGGTCGCCGCCGAGGCGAATCAAAATGAAATAGCACAACGCAATCGCCGGCAACCAGAAATATTTTGCGCCGATGACGGTGATGCACAGCAGTGATGCGGCGATGCAAGCGGCGGTGGCGAATAACTTTTGCCGGTGCAGACGGTACTTGAAACCGCCCTCAAAGCCGCGGCGTTTAAGATACGCGAGAATGTTGTCGATGCTCAGCAGAATTAAAATCGCGCTGATGGGGAAAGTCATGCCGGACAGGAGCGATTGCACGGCCGGCGGCAACGCGCCCGACAACAACGCGCCGCACACCGTCGACAGCGTCCAGAACGCCACCACCGACAAGCGAATGACGGCGCGTCGGCGGGTGTCGTCCGGCGCGCGCTCGGTGGCGTACGATTCATCAGCCAACCAGTGCGCCAGCGCGGCCTTGATGAACGCCCCGCCTTTGATGCGCGTCGACGCCGACATGCTCATCGGGATATACCGCAAGTTGATGCCGAGGATAATCAGGAACACCGCGAGGTATTCCATCTGCGCGTTGTCCGGATGCGCGAAGCCGAGATAAGTGAACTGCCCGCTGCCGGTGAAGCCCAGCAACGCCATCGCCAACACGCCCCACGCGCTCCAGTCGGCTTGCCCCGCCAGCACGCCGAACAAAAACCCAATCGGCGTCAGCGCAAGAACAACCGGCAAGATTCGAGCGAAGGGGGTTTTGTCGGGCATGGCTAATTCAGTTTAGGCAAGCGCAACCGGCGCCGCTGTTTTTGCGTGCCTTGATTTTGGGTCAGAAGTTGCATTGGACTTTGCTTGAAAGCCATTCGCTGGGTGATTCCAGCGAACAGGTATAACGCCGCCTCATCATGGAAATCAACACTTTTTGTGGAATTTTTGAAGTATATAATCAATCGAAACATGTCACAAAATAAAAATCGGTATTTTTGTTTTGTTTACGACAGAAAATTGGATGAGTTATTCTCCAATTTCACGATGATTTGGATTATTATTTTTTCTCTCCGCTTCGCGACTCTCAACTGCTGATGGAACGCCGCCATTCTGGTGGCGCGCAGGAATGATGGCCCTCCGTTGCATGCAAAGCGCCGCGCCGGAATGGACGAGATGCTCGCTAAAAAACTTGCCCTTGGCTTGAACAATGAACTGCGGGGGGGCGGCCGGGCGCGAACGCCATCGCCGAATCATGGTTATCATCGCCATATGACCGCGACCTTGGCCGCGCACCGCGGCGAAATCCTGCATTTTCTCGACGACCCCGGCGCGCCGGGCCGCGACGCCGCGGACGCGTGGCGGTATTTCCCGGACGGCGCGCTGGTGGTCGAGGACGGCATCGTGGCCGCCTGCGGCGATGCCGCGGAGACGCTGGCGAAATTCCCCGCCGCGCGCGTCGCCGAACACCGTGACTGCCTGCTCGTGCCGGGCCTCATCGACGCGCACATCCACTTCCCGCAAGTCGACATCATCGCCGCCTACGGCGCGCAGTTGCTGGACTGGCTGCAGCGCCACACCTACCCGGCCGAAGCGCGATTCGCCGAGCCCGCGCATGCGGCCGCGGCGGCGGAAGTTTTCCTCGACGAACTGCTGCGCAACGGCACCACCACCGCGCTGGTGTTCGGCAGCGTGCATCCGCAGTCGGTGGACGCGCTGTTCGCCGCGGCGCATGCGCGCAACCTGCGCCTACTGGCCGGCAAGACGATGATGGACCGCAACGCGCCGGACGCGGTGCGCGACACCGCGGAATCGTCGTACCAAGACAGCGCCAAACTGCTCGCCAAGTGGCATCGCAAAGGGCGGCTGGGTTATGCGGTGACGCCGCGCTTTGCGCCGACATCGAGCGAGCGGCAGTTGCAGTTGGCGGGCCGGTTGTTGGCGGAAAACCCCGGCGTTCACCTGCAAACTCACATCGCCGAAAACGCTCGCGAATGCGCGTGGGTCGCGGAGTTGTTCCCGCACTGCCGCGACTACCTCGATGTCTACGACCGCCACGGTTTGCTCGGCCGCCGCGCGGTGTTGGCGCACGGCATTCATCTCAACGCGCGCGAATGGGCGCGGCTGGCGGAGGCCGACGCCAACCTCGCGTTCTGCCCGACTTCCAACTTGTTCATGGGCAGCGGCTTGTTTGATTTGCGCTGCGCCGATGAACATCATGCGCGCGTCGGACTCGGCTCGGATGTCGGCGGCGGCGACAGTTTTTCGCTGCTGCGCGTCATCAACGAAGCGTACAAAGTCGAGCAATTGCAGGGCCGCAACTTGCCGCCGCTGCGCGCGCTCTACCTCGCCACCTTAGGCGGCGCCCGCGCGCTGGACTTGCAGGATGTCATCGGCAACTTCGCCCCCGGCAAAGAAGCCGACTTTATCGCGCTGAACTACCGCGCCACGCCGCTAATCACGCGCCGCCTGGCCGGCTGCCGGGATTTGGAGGAAAAACTTTTCGCCTTGCTCATGTTAGGCGACGACCGCGCGGTGGACGGGGTTTGGGTTATGGGGGAGAGGTGGGGTGGATGAAAAACGCTTGGCGGGGCTGGGCGGTTTTTTAATCAGTGTTCGGTGTCGCGAGGGGGATAGGGGTCCGCGCCCGGCTGGATAGTGTCTTTGCTACGAATGCGGCCATTGCGCCCCATGGTCGTCAGTTCGCCGCCACCTTGATGCCGGAGCATTCTGCGCGCCGCATTTTCCGCCGCCTTTTGCGTATCATGAACGTTGCTGGCACGACTACTGTCGTTACGCTTGTTGGCCCATTTACCATCGGGACGACGATACACCGTTCTATCTCTGTCTTTGCTCATGGCTCGCTCCTGTCGAGTACTAAAAAACGGAGAATAACAGAACCACGCCGGGGTGTCAACTGTTTGCGTATTGCCACGCTGACAGCAGTGATGGTGAAATGGCGAGGCGAATCTCGGACTGTTGCAGAATCACTCTTGGATTTTTATCGTTTTGTTGACGTTGATAGTTTGCTATGGGGCCTGCGTGGAATCAAAGTCGCCTATCTCACCGTAAGCCGTGGCCACGCCCTGCTTGAACTGGACGAAGTACTCAACTTTTTCACGCATACATCCGATAGAGACAAGCATTAACGACGTGGTCACGCACTTACCAGCATCGGTCGTTTTTTTAAGGTCATACACCAGATATTCCACACCAGCACTGGCGCGGGTGGATTTCGGCTGTCCCAAAACCTGTATCACTTGCGCTTTGCTCATGCCAAGCGAAATTTCGTTAACGCGGTTTTCGGTGCCAGCGCAGCCGGCCAACAGGATGGCGGCGACGAAAGGGAGTATAACGGTTAGGGGTTTCATGGTGATTCTCCGGTTGATAGTCGAAATTATCCGGCGCAATGGCGCCGGGCCGTTGCGACTATCAGGATAACGGTGAAAGCCCCGCCTATTCGCGCGGCGGGCATGAATCCGCGTTTGGCAGACAACCCGGCTAATGCGGGTTTTATGCAATAGTCGCTGACGGAATTAGACCACCCATCGCCGGAAGTGTCAAGCGGGCGGGGCGGGCGCGTGGGAGGGAGAAAGAGTCTGCGCCGGATGCGATAATTCTGCGGCTCAAAGGCTCGGAAAAATGGGCGAATTGCCAAAAGGGCAATGTTATGGTCGGAATTCCAGCCTTGACCGTGGAAAAGCAGAGTTGTTTTTTGTCGAAACACTACTATTGTTTCGGGCAAACAAGGTCGGGGGACGGAATACGATGGTGACATTTCACCGCCCTCGGTGGAGGAATAAAGGCGCCGGATGCCCACTCAAAATACTGTGGGCGTTGTGGCGAGAGGGTGAATGGCGAATTGAATTCAAATGCGTCAATTTGCCCTTATCGAGAGTTATGGATTTGATTTCACTATCGTCAGTCTCTTCTAAATAGATGCTTGACTATCGTAGCAAGGGCGCCGATAAAGCCAATACTTGCTCCCGATATTAGTGCAATTAAAACACTCTCATCTAATGAGAATTTGATACTATCGAATCCGCTTACTATTGTGATAGAAATCACCACAGTTAGCCAGATAACCACCACCCAAAACAACAGATTCGCGTATTTCTTCCGCTCCTTCCTATCTTGATTAAGGTTATCGGTCATACTATTCAAGTACTCCTGAAGATCAGGAAAGCGCTTAAACTCTCCTTCATCTTTTTCCTTTTCTGTTTCATATCTTTCGGCATCAGCATGTCGTTGCATATTCGGATTTTGGCTGTCGGCTTGATGGTCGCTATCCTGCGGAACGGCGTTGATGGCGCGCATCAGAGCTTCCAGATATGGTGAATTCTTACTCATGCCGATGCCTCAGCGACACTATTTTCGCTACTCTTTGCAGACGATTTTAGCTGAGAAAAATACTTTTTTATTTCTTCATTTGGAATGGGGACATCTCTTGAAGAAAAGCCTTTCCAAACACGACTCCAAGGAGAATCGTGAGCATGGGTAAGCTCTGAAAGTCTAATGGCTGACAACCTTCCGTAAGATTCCAAGACCGCTTTAAGCAAGTCTTCAACTTCGGAATCCATGTTGTCCGGACGGGGAGTAATAAACCTCCCCGACATAATGTCTATGTCGCCATTTTCGTCTTTATTAAAGACTATGTCAACGGCAGGATCAGTTATTGCAGATTTGCCATATTTTTTAAACCCATGGTAGAGAGAACTGATGACCGGACCATATTTCCATGCCATCACGTTCTCTTTGATAAGAGGCGCATCAAAAATAGCCAAATGCCACCCGTGTGCAAAATAAACGAGTTTCTGCATTTTCATAGGGGTGATTTCTTGACCAGCAGATTTCGCAAGGTCAAGAAAATGATTCGCCACTGCTATTGCGCTGTATGGCATTGTCGGTCTCCTCTGGGTGTTGGATGATTATAAAATAAGCCTGCTGTCAGCAAATGTCAACCCCTTGTACGGGTTCAATACATTTGAGATTCAGGCGGCCTCGGCGAGGGATTGGTAATACGCCTTTGCTGGCGTACGGACGGTAGTGGCAGTAGCGGTGCTGGAACGTAGCCGAACGAATTCGACCGTACCCCGAAACCCGGGGTATCCGCTCGCCCACGCTACCACTCATCCTAACCTCCGCCCCATCGCACCTGCAACACCGATTCCATACCAAATCTAGGGCGGTGTCCAGCACTTTTTTCGGTAATGCGACTGAAAGAGAAGACGCTGGATGCCCACTTAACAAACTGCGGACGTGGCGAGCAATGGAATGCAGAAGTGGCGACAACGCGTCGATGCTAACTTAACCCATCCGCCGTTACCTTGCGGTTTTGCTCGGTTTTTTGCTCCAAAAGCCCATGGTCGTCTCCTCGCTTTCAAGCGGTTGAGTT
>JAPPPS010000023.1 GCA_028817405.1 Gammaproteobacteria bacterium | reverse complement strand
GCGGCGGTAGTTGTGCAGTTCGGAGTTGGAGGTTTGCCGTTCGCGCGATGCGATGAGTTGCGGGCTGAAACCGAACAGGGTGAGTTGGCGGTTGAGCAGGAACACGCGGGCGAGGCGGCGACGGTCGAGGCGACGGTGCGACGACAGGGGCGCGTTGCGGTTGTGGCGCATGCGCGCGACTTCGAGGTGGCCGCCGATGCTCCAGCCGCGCCGCAGAATCACTTCCACGCCGATGTCGGCGCGGCGCTCAACGATGCGCAGGCGGTCGTCGCGGCGTGTGCGCGAGAAGTCGACGCCGATGCGGCCCTGAACCAGCGGCGAGAATCGGTACGCGCCGCCGATGCCGTATTCGGTCTCGATGGCGTCCAAGCCGCGCGCGCGGCGCAACCGCGTTTTTTCCCAAACCGTTTGCGCGTTGACGCTGAACCGCCCGGTGAATCGATGCCGCGCGGTCAGTCGCGCGCCGGTGTCGACGCTGTGGCGGTCGCGCGCCAGCCATCGCCGGCCGGCGAAGCCCTGCAGGTTGACATCGGTGCGCGCCGACGCCAGCCATCGCGGGCCGCCGCGCCAGCGCAAATAAGTTTGGTCGAATTCATGCCCGTCGTATTCGCTGCGCGCCGCGTCCATGCCGAAACCCCAGCGCCACCTTTCACTCAACCGGCGTTGGTAATCGATGCCGCCGGACACCGACAACCCGGCGCCGGATTGCCGCCGCGACGATTCGCCGATAACAAACGGCAAGCCGAAAATGTAAATGGTGTCGGCGTCGGCGCCGCTGTTGATGTTGTCGTTTTGTTCGATGCCGAGCGAAAGATAGCCGCTCCAAGCGCGGCGGTCGCGGATGGCGCGCAGGAACTTTCGAATGTTGGCGGCCATGGCCGGCGGCGGACGGCCGGCCAACACGCGTTCAAAATGCCGCCTTGATAACGCATCATCGCCGCGCATAAAAAACGCCCGCGCCAATTCCAAGCGCACCCGCGTCAGTTCCGGGCGGTCGATGAGAATGGCGCGCAACGCGGCGATGGACTCTCTCAGCAACGCGTCTTTTGCATCCGCATTTTGTTTGTCCGCGGCGTCGATATGCGCGGCGACGGTGATGGCCGCGATGCCAATCAAGAATCGAATGTCGGTGATGTCGGCGCGGCCGGGGTCGGCGACTAACGGGCGCAAAACAACCAACGCCGCATGATATTCACCGTCGTGAATCAACGCCCGCGCATGCGCGACCGCCGGGGCTTGCGACAAATGCCCGCCGGCTTCGGCCGCCGGCGGGCAGGGCAACGCCGCGCACAACGCCAACAACGCGCGGCGCAAAAACGCGGCCAACTTGTGGTTGCCGCTTAAAGTCAGCGCGGCCTATTGTTTGTATGCGCCGAACACGCCGATGAAACTTTCTTCATAGCCGTCCGAGTTGCCGCTGGTGCTGCCGCCGAAAGTGCCGCCAACGGAGTCGGCTTGGCTGCCGTAGAACTGCCCGCCCCATTTGCCGGAATAGGTGTATCCGGCGACCGCCGCGTGGGTGTTGCCGGTGAAGAAACCGCCGGCCGATGCGCTTATGGTCGCGCTTTGCAGAGCCAAAGACGGATTGCCGGCGAGCGGCACAAACAAACTCTCGCCGATGTCGCGCACGTATACATCAGAGATTGAACCAGAGACGGTGGCGGCGCCGCCGAAGTTGGCGGTGAGGCGGATATTCGCATCAAACTCGCCGCCGTATTCGCCGAGGCCGGCGCTCCTCCCCAAATACAAACCGTACGCGTCGCCTTGGTAAGTCGCCGTTGAAGCGGCGGTTAAATACGCGGCCGGGGTGAGGTTGGCATCGGGGCCGTCGGCGAAAGCGCCGACTTCCAAGTCGCGCGTTGATGTCGCGCCTTGGGGAACGAACAACCAAACGCCGCCGACAAGGTAATCGGTGTCGGACTGCGTTAAGCGGTTGGTGAAAACTTGGGCGAGGGCGATGCCGCCGGCGGTCACTCTGCCCAACACGCGACTGCGGTATGTGCGGCCGGTTTGGCCGACGGTGTTACTGCGCGCGAGAACTACGCTGCCGGGATTGTTGCCGTCGTTGCCGAGGGCGACGGCGCCGCCGCTGCCGGTGTTGCTCACCGTGACCACCAGTTCGCCGCCCGAATAACGCGCATCGGCGGCGATGGTGTCTTGCGTAACGCCGGCGTTGTTGGTGTTCGAGGTTTGCGTGACGCTGCCGGCGCGCGGGGTGGCGCCGGCAAAATCGCGCGCCGCGCTGCGGGCCGTGGAGGTTTCGACGGTCGTGCTCAGCGTATTCAGCGATACGCCATTGCCGCCACCGCCGCTGCTTGTTGCGCTGCCGCTGCTACTGCCGCCTCCGCCGCCGCATCCGGCCAGGGTCAGGGCGAAAAAGAGGGTGAGCGCGGCGCTCGCCGCGCGCTTGATTTGCTGGGTTTGCATGGGGTTTCTCCGTCTGCGTCGTTGGCAAGTCCGGCGCCGAGGCGCCGGGTCGTTGCCAGATCACACGATAGACGAAGTGAAATTCCTGTCTATTCGCCCCGGCCGGGCATGCGCCCGGCCGGGTAAAACCGCTGTTGTATTCGACAGGTAACCCGGCGGACGGGTCGCCTATCGCGTAAATCTGGCAAGCGGGATTAAACGCGCATTCGCCGCCGATGTCAAGAAATTTTGCGGCGTTTTTTGCGGCGGGGGCGGAGCGGCCGGGAAGGGTAAAAAGACGCTGGACTCCGGCTGTTGCCGGAGTGGCGGCAAGCGTCACTCGCCGTTTTTCTTCTTCCGGCGGCGGGGTTTGCGGCGGGGGTTTTCGGTGGTGGTGGGCGGCGGCAAATCGACTGCGCGGCGGAGGTTGGGGTAGGCGGCGGTTTGGTGGGGGATGGCGAGGGCTTCGACGAAGTGGTCTTGGAATTTGGCTTCGACGGCGGTCTCGACTTTGTGGATGCGCTTGACCAAGTCCTCGATTTCCATGCGCGCGGTTTGGTCCAGCAAGGCGATGACTGCGCCGGCGCCGGCGGCGTTGCCGGCTGATGTGACATGCGCCAACTCGCAGTCCGGCAGCATGCCGAGCACCAGCGCGTATTTGACATCGATGTGCGCGCCGAAAGCGCCGGCCAAGCGGATGCGGTCGGGGCGCTCGATGCCGAGTTTGTCGAGCAGCAGCCGCGCGCCGGCATGCAGCGCGGCTTTCGCCAACTGAATCGCGCGCACATCGTTCTGAGTGATGTGGATTGTGATGCCGCGGCCGGGTTTTGATTCACCGTCGCGCGTCGAGTCACCGTCGCCGCCGTGCAATTCATAACGCCAAGTTTTTCCGTCCGGCTGCACGCGTTTGCTCTTCGCCGCGGCCGCACCGTCGATGATGCCGTCCGAGCGGATGATGCCGGCCAAGAACATCTCGGCGATGACTTCGATGATGCCGGAGCCGCAGATGCCGGTGACGCCGAGCGCGCCGCCACCGTTACCATCGGCACCGTCGCCGCTACCACCGGTACCGTCGCCACCGTCACCCGCACCGTCGCCACCACCGTCGCCCGCGGCCGACCCACCCACCGCCTCGGCAAAGCCCGCTTCATCCGACCATAACTCGCAGCCGATGACGCGAAACCGCGGCTCCAATGTGTCGCGGTCGATGCGCACGCGCTCGATGGCCCCGGGCGCGGCGCGCTGGCCGCCGGAGATTTGCGCGCCTTCGAACGCGGGACCGGTCGGGCTCGATGCGGCGAGCATTTTGCCGGCGTTGCCGAGCACGATTTCGGCGTTGGTGCCGACATCGACCACCAGCGTGATTTCGTCGCGCTGATGCGGCGCCTCGGACAAAGTCACGGCCGCGGCGTCGGCGCCGACATGCCCGGCGATGCACGGCAATGCATACACGCGCGCGCCGGCATGCGCGGCGATTTGCAAGTCAACCGCGCGCGCCGCGACCGCTTGGTCAGTCGCCAACGCAAACGGCGCGCCGCCCAACTCGACCGGGCTCAAGCCCAATAACAAGTGATGCATGACCGGGTTGCCGACCACGGTGATGTCCAGCACTTCGTCGACGCCGACGCCGGCCGCCGCCGCCACGCTCTCCAGCAAACCGCGCACCGCGTCGCGCACCGCGGACGTCATGTCGACTTCGCCGCCGGGATTGAGCATCGCGTACGACACGCGACTCATTAAATCTTCGCCGAAGCGGATTTGCGGGTTCATGCGCCCGTCCGACGCCAACACTTCGCCGCTGGTTAGGTCGCACAGATGCGCGGCGATGGTGGTCGAGCCGACATCCACGGCCGCGCCGTAGACTTTGGTTTTCAAGCCCGGCCAGACCGCGATGATGTCGCGCTCACCGTGCACCGCGCAGGTTACTTTCCAGTCGCCGTCGCGCAAAGTTTTTTGCAAGCCGGGCAACAGGTGAAAGTCGCAACGCAAACCGGTCAAGTCCCATTCAAACTCCAACGCGTCGAGCAACCGCTGCAAGTCGCCGCTCGGTTGGTGCAAGTTCGGCTGCGGCGTCTCAACATAATGCAAACGCAACGCCGGATTGACGGTGATTTGATGCACATCGGCGCGCTTGCGCACCACTTGCCGGTGCGCTTGGCTGGTCGCCGGCACATCGATGACCGCATCGCCTTGCAACTTGGCTTGGCAGCCGAGACGGCGCGTCGGCGGCGAGTCGGCGGGGAAGAATTCGAGTTCGGCGGAAGTCGGCGGCGACAGATGCGCCGGCGCGGAGGTGATGTTGAACTTGGCGAACTCGCCGACGCTTAAATCGACTTGGCAACGGTCGCACAAACCGCGCCCGCCGCACACCGTGTCCAAGTCAACGCCGAGTTGCTGCGCCGCTTCCAACACCGACTTGCCCGCGGCCACCGTCCCGCGCTTGCCGGACGGGGTGAACACGATTTGAACATTGCCGGACGCGGTCATTTCAGCGGCGGGATGAACTGGTAGTCGCCGGCGTCGTCGACATCAATGCTGTCGACGGTCGCCGGGCATGGTCCGCGCCGAGCGACTCGGGCCAGGGATAGACCGCGCAGCCGGCGTAAAAGCACAATGCTTCTCGCGCCTCGTCATACAAATCGATACTCCATCGCTTGAAGTGCCACTGCGCCGCGCACCAGGCCGCGACCAGCGCGTCAGCGGCGTGGTCGTTTTTTAGTTTGGCCATGTTGAAGCGCTCGAACAACTCGCGGTTGGCGATGTCGCCAAGGTCCAAAATCCTCAACAGCAACTTCGGATGACTTTCGCAAAGCGGGATGCCGAACGTTTGCGCTTTCATCGCGACCATCGCGCCATTGACCGTCATCGCGCTATACAGGGAGTTTTGATGAATGACGCTGCGCGAGTGGGAGGGGTATTGTTTCTTAAGCGCATCATCACAAGCGCGCTTGCCCGTCACCGACCACGCCAGCATGGTGTCGATGCCGAGCGCGGTTACTTTTTCCCGCTCCATGCAATCGTCGACCCACGCGCTCACCGCTTTGGCATTTTCGAGTGCGCGAGTTTCCGGGGCACCGTCAAAAGTACCGTTGGCGCAGATGCGCGCTTGCGCGATACCGTGTTTATTCACGCCGCCCGGGTCGTAGCCGAGAAAAAACGCCGCGCTCATGCCCGCCGGCGCCGACGCCCTTCGCGCCCGCCGCGGGCCCCACCGGCCGCACCGTCAGCCGTAGCCGGCTGGCGGTACCGTTTCAGCCACTTCGCGCAGTTAACATCCCGGCCCATCACAACATTCGCGCCGAACACCGCCTGCATGACTTCCTCATGCAGCGGGTTGGTAATCGCCGAAGTCAGGCCCGCGGCGATTGCCATGCTTAAGAAAGTGCCGTCCATGCCTTTGCGGTTGGGGATGCCGAAACTGAAGTTGGAGGCGCCGCAGGTGGTGTTCACTTTTAATTCTTCGCGCAGGCGTTTGACCAAGTGCAATACTTGCCGCCCGGCGCTGCCGACCGCGCCGACCGGCATCACCAGCGGGTCGACCACGATGTCGCTGTAATGGATGCCGTGGTCGGCGGCGCGCGCGACGATTTTTTTCGCGACATCGAAACGCTCGTCGGGGTTCTCGGAGATGCCGGCCTCGTCGTTGGAGATGGCGACCACGGCCGCGCCGTATTTCTTCGCCAGCGGCAGCACCGTCTCGAGGCGTTCTTCCTCGCCGGTGACCGAGTTCAACAGCGCCTTGCCTTGGTAGACCGCCAGCCCGGCCTCCAGCGCCGCGACAATCGACGAGTCGATGGACAGCGGCACATCGGTGACCGACTGCACCAGTTTAATGGAGTCGGCGAGAATGCCCGGCTCGTCGGCAAGCGGAATGCCGGCGTTGACATCCAGCATCTCGGCGCCGGCCGCGACCTGCGCTCGCGCATCGGCCTCGACGCGGCTGTAGTCGCCGGCTTTCATTTCCGCGGCCAGGATTTTGCGCCCGGTCGGGTTGATGCGCTCGCCGATAATCGCGAACGGCCGGTCGAAACCGATTTTGAGTTCGCGGGTGGCGGAACTCACGACGGTGTCAGTCATGGGAATCGTGCGGAGTTTTTTTAAGGAAGCGGGTCGCGCAAGTGTAGCGCATCGCCGGCCACGGTGAACCGGCCGGCCGCCAACTCGCGGGCGAAATGCGCGGTGCGGCGCATGCCGCCGAGCGGGTAGAAATGCGCGCGCACGATGCCGCTGTCCGGCCCGGCCGCGGCCAGGTCCAGCAGCAGTTTGTCCGGCGTATTCAGCGCCAGGAGTTTGGCGACATGGCGCGCTTGGCGGGTGAGGAAACGCATCGACGCGCCGATGCCGCAAGCGCGCGCGTAGTGAATGAGCGTCTTCAGCGTGGCCGGCCCCGGAATGCCCGCGTGAATCGGCAAAGCGTTGCCGGCCTGATTAATCGCCCGCGCCCACGCGAGCATCGGCGCGGCCTCAAACGCAAACTGCGTCACCAGATGCAACTTCGCGTCGGTGCGCGCGGCGAAATCATTTTTCAGGCGCAACGCCTCGGCCAACATGGCGTCGCCGATGTCCGGGTTGCCTTCGGGATGACCGGCGACGCCGATGCGCGTGATGCCGTGCTTGTCGAACAAGCCGGTCTCCAACAACGCCAAAGAACTGTCGTACGGCCCCAGCGGCGCGACCACCGCGCCGGCCAGCGCCACCGCCTGGCGCGCGCCGGCCTCGCCGGTCAAGCGCGCCAGGAAGTCGTTCAGTTCGCGCTCGCCGCCCAGCGACCTTGCCGCGATGTGCGGCGCCGGCTCAAACCCCTCGCGCCGCAGCCGCGCCGCCACCCGCGCGCTGTCGCGGTAGTCGGCGCCGGGCAAATGCGTGATGGCGACCGTCGTCCCGCCCGGCAAATGCGCGCGATAGTCGTCAATCTTCGCATCCCCACCCGGCGTCGTCTCGGCGCTAAACCCGCGCATAAACGCCACCACCCGCTCCCGCGCATCGGAGGAT
>JAPPPS010000102.1 GCA_028817405.1 Gammaproteobacteria bacterium | reverse complement strand
GCAACCGCCCCGCTCGACCTCCCCGCCCAAATCCGCGCCACCCAAGGCCACGCCCGCGCCCCCGAAACCCCCGGCATCGGCGTCCAACCAGACCCGGCATTCCTCGAAAAATACCGTGTCGCCTGATGCGGCCACCGCCACTCCGGGCACCGACCCGGAGTCCCACTCGTGGGCGGGGGCAGGCTTTAATTAACTTGGCACGAACTCGAAAAAAGACTCTGGACTCCCGCTCTACGGCGGGAGTTGCGGCGCTTCGCGCCGCGGAATTAAGTACCGACAAGTACCGATGCGAAACGCGGGAGTTGCGCTGTGCGCCGCGCAATTAAGTATCGGTGTGAAGCGCCGGAATTGCGGGGTTGCCGGGGCTTGCGTTGTTATTGCAGCAGTTCGTCCACGAATTTTTGTAGTTCTTTGAGCGGCAGGGCGCCGGCGATGAAGCGCAGGTCGCCGTGGCGGTTCAGCAGGAAGCCGGCCGGGGTGCCGGTGACGCCGGCGGATTGGGCGTCTTGGTAGTCGCGGTCGACGCGCGCGCGCATGCGCCCGCTTGCCATGCATTCGTCGAAGGCGCGGCCATCGAGGCCGATTTCCTCGGCCAGCGGGCGCAGGCCGGCCAGCGGAAAACCGTCGCCGCCGGAGTGGGTGCGCGCGTAGATTAAGTCGGTGTATCGCCAGAACGCGTCGTTGCCGCCGGCCTCGGCCGCGCACTCCGAGGCCTCGGCCTGACGGTGCGCGCCGGGGTTGTGAAAGCCGAGCGGAAAGTGACGGTACACCCAGCGGATTTGGCGCGGGTTGTTCGCCATCAAGCGCGCCACAACGGGGTGGAAACGCTTGCAATACGGGCATTCAAAATCCGAGTATTCGACCAGCGTCAGCGGCGCGTCGAAGTCGCCAAGGATGTGGTCGCGGGAGTCGACCGGGCGCAGGTTGCGCACGCGCGCTTGCTGGCGTTCGGCGCGCGCCGATTCGGTGGCGGCGCGCTGTTTGTCGATGAAGTTGGAAATGCCGCGCTCAATTGCCGAGTCCAATGCCGAATCCAATGCGCCGTCCACTGCACCGTCACCGTCGCCGTCGGCGCTCAGCAACCGCTGGAGTTCCTCGCGCACGATTTCGCGGATGCGCGCGTCGTCGACTTCTTGCGCCGGCGCGGCCGTCACGGTCAAGCAAGCCGCTAATGCGGCGCACACCATCGCTCGCCACAACGCAGAGACATTCCCACCGTCACGACCGCGCAAGGCCCGCAAAAGACACTGGATTCCGGATCGATGAAAAATATGGTCGCTATCGCTCCCAATTTTTCTATCGTCCGGAATGACGGCAAAGGTTCGCCGGCGTTTGTCGGTTGAATTCGTCACTTAACGCAAACTCGACAAGTTGGCAATCAAGCCGATTTTCTTGCGCTCGATTTCGGCGCGAATTTTGTGCGCGAGGTCGGCGTCGTGGTCGACGCAGTCGGCGCACGCATCGGAATGCTGGGAACTGGCTTCCAGCACCGCGGTTTCCATCGCTTTGGCGATAATCGCGGTGACGCGGTCGGCCTCGGCGCGGCTCATGGAGGCGCCGATGGCTTGGCCGGCGTCGATGGCCGCTTGGTTGGCGACGCGGGTCAGGTCGGTGTCTTTCATGCGGGGTCTCCGGGATGCGCGTCGTCGTCCCAGGCGTCGCCCTCGGCCGCGGGCCAGTCGGCGAACGGGAACGGTTTTTGCTCCGAGTTGAACATAACGAAGCGCAGAATGCGGTACATGTATTCGCTTAAGTTTGCGCTGAACGCCAGCAGGTTGGGGTTGCGCGCGCCGCCGATGAGAACGCAGCCGAACTGCACCGCGACGATGACCAACGCCACGACTTCCGCGACCATGTAAAACAGCGCGAACAGCAGCACAAACAGCAGGCGCATCCAAGTCGCGCGCCGCGCCTCTCGCGGCCGGGTGGATTCGGTTTCATCGAGCATCATGGTGTCCGGTTGCCGGGTGTCCTGCCGGGTGTCCAGTTGCCGGCGCGGGGATTATAGCGCGTTTTCGCCGCCCGGCCGCTGCAAGTTAACCGCGCAGGCGCAAGCCTTGCGGGTCAAACGGCGGCGCGGAGAGCATGGTGGCGCGGCATGGGCGGCCGAGGACCGCGATTTCGTAACCGTCGCCGGTGTTGTTACCGTCACCGTCGCCGGCGTTGTTACCGTCGCCGCCACCGTCACCGTCACCGTCACCGTCGCCGGCCGCGCCACCGCCACCGTCGCCAACCCCACCGGCATCGACATAACCCAACGCCACCGACTGCCCGACGCTGAAGCCGAACGCGCCGGAGGTGACCCGCCCGGCATATTCGCCGCCGCGGTAAATGGTCTCGCCGCCCCAGGCGTCGGCGTTGGCGTCTTCGGTGTCGACGCTGAAGCAGCGCAACAACTGGCGCGGCGGCCGGCGCTTGATGTCCAACCACGCATCGCGGCCGAGGAAGGCCGGCTTGTCGGTTTTTACCAACCCCGCCAAACCGCTCTCGTGCGGCCACCACTCCGGCGAATATTCCCGCCCCCAACTGCCGTAGCCCTTTTCGATTCGCAATGAGCCGAGCGCGCGCGAGCCGACCGGCGTCACACCGGAAGCGCCGCCACCGTCAACGCCGAGGTCCGCGCCATGCGCAAAAATCGCCTGATACAACGCCAACTGGAATTTTTCCTCGACATAAATTTCATACCCCAAGTCGCCGGTGAAAGAGACGCGGAGCAGCACCGCGGGCGCGTCGATGTCGGCGACGCCGTCGAGCATCGCCAAGCGGTTGCGCATAAACGGCAATTCGTCGTTGCTGAATGGCCGGCCCGCGAGTCGCTGCAGCAACTCGCGCGCGTTCGGGCCCGCGATGTTGAAGCCGGCCAGCGCTTTGGTAACCGAGCGAAACGCCACGCCTTTGGCCGGCAGGTGTTGCTCGAAGATGCGACGGTGATAATCCTCGGCGATGCCGGAGCCAATCATCAGCAACCGCTCGGCTTCGATGCGGGCGACGGTGAAGTCGCCGGCCAAACCGCCGCGTTGGCTGAGCAGCGGCGTCAAGCAAGTGCGGCCGTCGTGCGACGGTACATGGTTGGCGATGAGGCGCTCCAGCCACGCATGCGCGCCGCGCCCGGTGATTTCGTATTTGGCGAAGTTGGAGGTGTCGATGACGCCGACCGCCGCCCGAAGCGCGCGACATTCCGCGCCGACGCTGTCGAACCACGCGGGCCGCTCGAAGCCGAAATCGTCGCGCTGCGCAACACCGTCGCGCGCGAACCACTGCGGATGTTCCCAGCCGTACGACAAGCCGAACACCGCGCCCAAGTCGCGCTGCATCTCGAACACCGGGCGCGTATGCACCGGCCGCCCGGCGTCGCGTTCATCAAAGGGGAAGTGAATCCGAAACCGCGAACTATAGGTGTCCAGCGCGCGCGCGCGGGTGAACGCCGGCGTCGCCCAAGCGCCGAAACGCGTTACATCCCACGCGAACATGTCCAACTCCGGCTCGCCTTCGACCAGCCACTGCGCCACCGTCAAACCCAAACCGGCGCTCTGACTGAAGCCCGGAATGATGCCGCAGCAGACGAAATAATTGCGCAAGCCCGGGGCGGGGCCGAGCAGCGCCGCCGAGTCCGGCGACCAAATCATCGGACCGTTGATGACGCGCTTGATGCCGGCCTCGGCCAGTACCGGCACCCGCTCGCAGGCGCGCATGACATTCTCTTCGATGCGCTCCAAGTCCGGCTGCAACAACTCGTGACCGAAGTCCATGGGGGTGCCGGCTTCGCTCCAAAACCGTCCGTCCGCCTCATACGCGCCGACCAACAAACCGTCGCCTTCCTGGCGCATGTAATATTCCTTGTCGCGGTCGGCGACCGCCGGCAATTCGCGCTGCAACGCCGCAATCGCGGGGATGGATTCGGTGACGAAATACTGGTGTTCCATGGCCGCCAGCGGCAAGGTGAGGCCGGCCATCGCCGCCACTTCGCGCGCCCACAAACCCGCGGCGTTGACGACAAACTCGGCGCGCACTGTACCCTTGCTCGTGACCACCTCCCAGCCGCCGCCTTTGCGCCCCGGCAACGCATTGGTCTCCAGCACCGTCGCGAAGCGCACAATCTCGGCTCCCAACGCGCGCGCGCCGTGCGCATACGCATGGGTCACGCCGGACGGGTCGACATGCCCGGCCAACGGCTCATACATCGCGCACAACACATCGCCGGTTTCCAGTAGCGGATGCAAGTCGCGAATGTCGCCGGGCGGAATCTCATAAAACTCGGCGTCGAAGGCCGCGGCCTTGGATGCTTGAATGCGCAACTGATGCACGCGCTCTTTGTTGCACGCCAGGTAGACCGCGCCGGGTTGGTGAATGCCGCATGACTGGCCGGTCTCGCGCTCCAACTCGGCGTATAACTTCATCGTGTAATACTGCATGCGCGAGATGTTGTTGTTGTCGTGCAAGCCGTGCGTGCCGGCCGCGGCGTGCCAGGTCGAGCCGGAAGTCAACTCGTCGCGCTCCAGCAGGATGACATCGCGCCAGCCGAGTTTGGCGAGGTGGTAGAGAATGCTGCAGCCGACCAGCCCGCCGCCGATGACCGCCACTTGCGCGTGTTGTTTCATGCTTCGATGCTCGATGCTTGCAGGGATTGGGCATGCGCTTTGATGCGCGCGCAGGCGTCGGCGAGGCGCGCGTCGTCAACGCATAAACTCAGGCGCAGCAACCGCTCGCCGCCGGCGCCGAAACCGTCGCACGGCAGTACCGCGACGCGGTGATTGTCCAACAAACCGCGGGCGAATTGGCGCGCCGAAAGGGTTGCGGCGGTTGTTGCGGCGGTTGCGCCGGTTGTTGCGGCGGTTGCGCCGGTTGTCGCGGCGGTTGTCGCGGCGGTTTTCATGCCGCTTAAGTCGAGCACCACGAACATACCGCCGGCCGCGTTAAACAATTTCAACCCCGGCGCATCGTTTAAGCAACGCCGCACGAGGTCGCGGCGACGGTCGAGGTTGCGCCGGATGGTGCGCGCCATGGCGTCGCCGCCGGCCAACGCCGCTACCGCCGCGTCTTGAATGAACGCCGGCAAACCGTACGACATGCACATGGAGAGGTTTTCCAAGTGCCGCATTAATTCTTCGGGGCCGATGACCCAGCCCAACCGCCAGCCGGTCATGCGGTGCGACTTCGACAAACTCGACACGCTGATGCACACCGCGGCCGCGCCGGGCACCGCCGCCGGGTCGCCGCGCGCGGCAAGTTCTTGGTCGGTGAGAAGTTCCTGATACACATCATCGCAAACCAGCCAGATGTCGCGCTCGACGCAGGCGCGCGCAATCGCCTCGACGCGCGCGCGCGCATACACCACGCCCAACGGGTTGTTCGGCGAGTTGATGACCACGGCCCGGGTGCGCGCGGTCATGGCTTTGATGACCGCGTCCGGGTCGAGTTGGAATTCGTCGTCGGCGCGCGCCGCCACGCTGACCAACCGCGCGCCGGCGGCGGTGAAGGTGGCCGGGTAGGTGGTGTAATACGGCGCGATGACGATGACTTCGTCGCCGGCTTCCAAGATGCACTGCGCCACCGCAAACAACGCGTTCTGCGCGCCGGCAAAAATCGCGCAGTTGTCGGCCGCAACTTGCCGGCCGCTGCGCCGCGCATGATGCGCGGCCACGGCCCGGCGCAAGTCGGCGTTGCCGCTGACCGGGGTGTAGTGGTGGCGGCCGGCGCGCAGACTGTCGACCGCGGCCGCGACGATGCGGGCCGGGGTTTGCTCTTCGGTTTCCTGGCCGATGCTGAGCACGATGATGTCCTCGCCGGCCTCCAGCCGCGCCAGCGCATCGTAATGCACCTGCCAGGCATCGACGCCGTCGCCGCCGATGCGATGGGTAAGCGAGGAAAATTTCATGCGACGGTGTTTTGATGCGGCGGTGGTTGGATGCGACGGTGGTTTCGATGCGGCGGCGGTGGCGGCGACGGGCATGAACAACGCAAGTTACAAAATCACATCGTTGACAAAGCGCGTGCCGAAATACGCCAGCGCCAGCAGCGCGAACGCGGCCACCGTCCACTGCGCCGCCAGCCGTCCGCGCCAGCCGAACCAGGCGCGCCCGACTAACAGCGCGCCGAAGCCGGCCCACGCCAACAAACTAAGCAGAATGTGATGGTTGAAAACCAACCACGCGCCGTGCGCTTGGCGGGCGCTGTGCATGCCGGTGACGAGGTTTATGGTCAGCAGTACAAAACCGATGACGATGAGATGCGCGAGGTTGGATTCCATGGTCTCCAGCGCCGGCAGGGCCGGGAAAAACCGTCCGCGTTCCACTTTGCGCAGTTGTTTTTCCTGCAGCCACAGCAGCAGCGCCTGGGCGAACGCGATGCTGAGCACGCCGTACGCCGGCACCGCGATGGCGATGTGACGGCCGGCCCCGGCCGGCCCGTCGCTTAAATAAAACGCCGCGCCCGGCAACGCCGCGCCGATGACGAGTCCCAGCAAACCCAGCGGCAAAACCACCAAGCCGAGGTTTAAGGTTTGCTTGAGGGTTGAAGCGAGCAGCAGCAGCGCCACCGACATCCACGCCACCAGCGACGCCACATGGCCGAGCGCGAGGTTGGCGGCGCCGCGCCCGCTCGGATATAATTGCGCGTACAGATGCAGCGCGTGCAGGACCACGGCCGCGGCGATGACGAGGCGAATGACGGCCGGCGTCGCGAGAATGACGGCCGGCGTCGCGAGTTTGTCGGCGATGGTTTTCGCCGCGCCGGCGCCGGCAAGTGTCGACGCGCAGTTCGCATGCCGCCACAGCAACCCGCTGGCGGCGAGGTATAAACAGGCGGCGATGGTCGGGAGCATGTCGTGACGGTGCCGGCGTGACGGTGGCGCAAACTGAAACCCGCGGCGATTATACACAGCGGACTCGACTCACAAACGCATCCATCTGCGCCCTCACCGCCACTCCGGGCCCCGACCCGGAGTCCAGAGTCTTTAATTGGTCCGGCGAGGAATCGAACAACAGACTCTGGACTCCGACTGTCGCCGGAGTGGCGACTGAGCGTTTCCGCGTTTTTAATTGCGCTCCGCCGTCAAATCCACCACCGCATTAACATGTTCAACCAACTCGGCGACCGACTAAAACTGACCTTCCGCCACCTGCGCGGGCGCGGGCGGTTGTCGGAGGACAACATCGCGCACGCCATGCGCGAGGTGCGGGTCGCGCTGCTGGAGGCCGATGTCGCGCTGGCGGTCGCGCGCGAATTCGTCGACAAGGTCAAGGCGCGCGCGCTGGGCCGCGAAGTGTCGGCCAGTTTATCGCCGGGCCAGGCGGTCATCGGCGTGGTCAAGGAGGAATTGGTCGCGCTCATGGGCGACGCCAACGACGCGCTCGACCTGGCATCTCCGCCGCCGGTGGTGGTCCTCCTGGCGGGCTTGCAGGGCGCGGGCAAAACCACCACCGCCGGCAAGTTGGCGCGACATGTGATTCAACGCCGGCGCAAAACCGTGCTGGTGGCGAGCGTCGATGTCCACCGACCGGCCGCGGCCCGGCAGTTGCGATTGTTGTGCGATGCGGCCGGCGCGCGGTTTTTTGACGGGGATGACGGTGGCGGCAGCGGCGACGGTGGCGGCGACCCGAAAGACGCGGCAACCGTCGCCGCGGCCGCGCTGACCGAGGCGCGCAAGAGCGCCGCCGATGTGCTGCTCATCGACTCGGCCGGCCGCCAGCATATCGACGCGGAATTGATGGACGAAATCCGCCGCATCCACGCGGCCGTGAAGCCGCATGAAACCCTGTTCGTGGCCGACAGTTTGAGCGGCCAGGACGCGGTCAACAGCGCCCGCGCGTTTGACGATGCGCTGGCGCTCACCGGCGTGGTGCTGACCAAAACCGACGGCGATGCGCGCGGCGGCGCGGCGCTGTCCATCCGCGCCGCCACCGGCAAGCCCATCAAGTTTCTCGGCGTCGGCGAAGGCATCGACGCGCTGGAGGCGTTCCACCCCGAGCGCGTCGCATCGCGCATCCTCGGCATGGGCGATGTGCTGACCTTGGTCGAAGAAGCCGAGCGCCAAGTCGACAAACAGCAGGCCGAAAAGATGGCGGCGAAAATCGCCCGCGGCCGCGCCTTCGACTTGGAAGATTTCCGCGCGCAGTTATTGCAGATGGAAAAAATGGGCGGCATGCCGGCGTTGTTGGAGAAGTTGCCGGGCTTGGACCGCTTGCCGGCCGCCGCGGCCGCGCGCATCCAAGGCGACGACAAAAAAACCGTCCGCGCCATCGCCATCATCAACGCCATGACCCCGCACGAGCGCAAATTCCCCGCCATCCTCCGCGCCTCCCGCAAACGCCGCATCGCGCAAGGCGCCGGCCGCCCGGTGCAAGAGGTCAATCAACTGTTAAAACAATTCATGCAAACGCAAAAGATGATGAAGCAAATAAACAAAAAAGGCGGAATGAAACAACTGCTAACGCAAATGCAACGCGGCCGGATGTAACGCGGCAACGGAAGCGACAAAAAGCCAAGACGCTGGTCTCCCGTTCTTCGACGGGAGTTGCGCTACGCCGCGGAATTAGTATGGCGGCTTTAGCCGCAACGAAGGCGGCAACCGGAGTCCAGAGTCTTTAATGAACCTTGGCGCGGAGCAACATAAATTAAAGACTCTGGACTCCCGCTCTACGGCGGGAGTTGCGGCGCTACGCGCCGCGGGATTAAGTGCGGCGGTCCGCGCGGCGGTGGGGGTGATGCGGTATTCGAGGGTTATTTGCCTTCCGGGGTTCGGCGTTTGTCGTATTGTACTTCGATGCGTTTGGGGCCGAGCCATTCGCGCAGGGAGTCCATGAGGGCGGCGGTGGGGTGGACGGTCCAGGCGTCGCCGAGTTTGACTTCGCCTTGGGGGCCGGCGGAGGATTGGTAGCGGAGGGTGATTTGCGCGTTGCCGCCGCGGTGCGGGGACAGCAGTTGGCGGACGCGCTCGATGCCGCCGTTGGCGAGTTGCGCGTCGGTCACGCGCAGGCGAATGGCGGCGACGCGCTCGGCGCGGAAGGCGTCGATGTCGGTGACGCGGGCGGCGCGCATCTGCGGCGCGCCGTTGTAG
Source organism: Gammaproteobacteria bacterium (assembly GCA_028817405.1). Classification (GTDB taxonomy): domain Bacteria; phylum Pseudomonadota; class Gammaproteobacteria; order Arenicellales; family Poriferihabitantaceae; genus JAHRAW01. The sequence goes on along the minus strand of JAPPPS010000102.1, from coordinate 50,246 downwards.
TCGTCGATGCCGAACTCGCCTTGCGCGACCAACACCCGGCCCTTGCGCAGCGCGCCGCCGCAGCGTTTGAGGGCCTCGGCGTAGAGCGTGACTTCGATGCGCTCGGCGCCGTTGTCGAGGGTGAGAAACGCCATTTTGCCGCGCCGGGTTCTGCGGTCGCGGCGCGAGGTCATCAAGCCCGCAAACGCGCCGGGCCGCGGCGTGGTCAAGTCCAGTTCGCTGACCAGTTGGGTGACGCCGGCCAACTCATCGCGGTAACGGTTGTACGGATGGCCGCTCAAATACAACCCCAGCGCCTCCTTCTCCGCGTCCAACCGCTGCTGCTCGCTCCACGCCGCGACGCGCTGCGCGACCGGGCTGGCCGGCGGTTTTTCGGCCGCGCCGAACATGTCCGACTGCCCGGCGTCGCGGCTGGCTTGCTCCGCGCCCTGCACCGCGCCGCCGATGTCGGCGAGCAGCGCGGCGCGCTCGCCGAACGCATCCAGCGCGCCGCTTTTTACCAGCGCCTCCAGCACCCGCCGGTTGGCGATGCGCAAGTCGAGCCGCCGGCAGAGGTCGAACATGTCGGCGAACGCGCCGCCGGAGGCGCGCTCGGATTCGATGTGGGCGTTGGCGGTTTTGCCGATGCCGCGCACCGCGCCCAACCCGTACAAAATCGCGCGCTCGTCCAGCGGCCGGAAGTCGTGACTGGAGTCGTTGATGCGCGGCGGTTTGACATCGAGGCCGAGTTGTTCGCAATCGGCGAGCAATGCCATCACGCGGTCGGTGTTGCCGGCCGAGGACAGCGCCGCGGCCATATACGCGGCCGGGTAGTGCGCTTTCAGCCACGCGGTGTGGTACGCGACCAGCGCGTACGCCACCGCATGCGATTTGTTGAATCCGTAGCCGGCGAAGGTTTCCATCTGCGAGAAAATCTCGTCCGCGACTTTGGCTTGCACGCCGCGCGCGGTCGCGCCGTCGCGGAAAATCGCGCGCTGCTTGCGCATCTCTTCCGGTTTCTTTTTGCCCATCGCTTGGCGCAGAATGTCGGAACTGCCCAAGGTGTAGCCGGCCAGTACTTGCGCGATTTGCATGACTTGTTCTTGGTAGACGATGATGCCGTAAGTCGATTCCAAAATCGGCGCGGTGTCCGGATGCGGGAAGACCATGCGCGCGCGCCCGTGTTTGCGCTCGATGAAGTCGTCGACCATGCCGGACTGCAACGGGCCCGGCCGGTACAACGCCACCAACGCCACCAAGTCGTCGAACTGGTCCGGTTTCAACTTCGCAATCAACTCGCGGATGCCGCGCGACTCCAGTTGGAAGATGGCGGTGGTGGCGGCGCGCTGAATCAGTCGGTAAGTCGGCGCATCGTCCAACGGCACTTGCGCCAAGTCCAGCAACGCCTCGCCGGCCGCGGCGCGCGCGCGGTTGACGGTTTGCACCGCCATGTGAATCGTGGTCAGCGCATCCAAACCGAGGAAGTCAAACTTGACCAAGCCGATGGCCTCGAGGTCGTCCTTGTCCAAGTGCGTCACCGCTTGGTCTTGCTGCGCGTCCGAATACAGCGGCGTGTATTCGGTCAACCGGCTGGGCGCGATGACCACGCCGGCCGCGTGCTTGCCGGCGTTGCGCGCGATGCCTTCCAAGCGCATGGCGTTGTCGATGAGTTGTTTGATGTCGTCTTCTTCGCGGTATCGCTGGCCGAGTTGCGCTTCTTCTTTCAACGCGCGCGCCAGGGTGATGTTAATTTCCGCGGGGATGAGGCGCGCGACTTTGTCGACCAAGCCCAGCGGCAGGTCCATGACGCGGCCGACATCGCGCACCGCGGCCTTGGCTTTCAAGGTGTTGAAGGTGGTGATTTGCGCGACTTGCGCGTGGCCGTAACGCGCCGCGACATATTCGATGACGCGGTCGCGGCCGTAGACGCAGAAGTCGATGTCGAAGTCCGGCAGCGACACGCGCTCCGGATGCAAGAAACGCTCGAACAACAGACCGTAGTGCAGCGGGTCCGGCTCGGTGATGCCGGTGGCCCAAGCAACCAACGAGCCGGCCCCCGAGCCGCGGCCCGGCCCGACCGGAATGTCGTTCGCTTTCGCCCACCGAATGAAGTCGGCGACGATGAGGAAGTAGCCGGCGTAACCCATCTCGGCGATGACGCCCAACTCCAAGTCCAATCTGGCGGTGTAGTCGGCGTTTGGTTCGCCGCCCAATCGCGCGCGCAGGCCGGCGGCGGCGCGGCGACGCAGGATTTGGTCGACCGGTTCGGCGGCGGTGACGGTGGTGACGGTGGCGCCGTTTTGCTCCGCGCCGTTGCCGGTTTGGGTGGCGACGGTTTCGCCGGCACCGGCACTGTCGCCATCGACGGTTTCGCCGGCACCAGCACCGTCACCGGCACTGTCGCCATCGACGGTTTCACCGTCACCGGCACCGTCACCAGCGACGGTTTCACCGTCACCGGCACCGTCGCCATCGACGGTTTCACCGTCACCACCGTCACCCGCGCCATTTTCCGTATACGGCGGCAAAAAATTCTCGCCGAAGTTGAGGAACAAGTTGCACCGCTTGGCGATTTCCAAAGTGTTGTCGAGCGCCTCCGGCAAGTCGGCGAACAACGCGCGCATCGCGTCCGCGCTTTTTAGATACTGGTGCGGGGTGAAGCGGCGCGGACGGTGTTTTTCCCGCAACTTGCGACTACTGTTGATGCACACGCGAATTTCATGCGCGTGAAACTCGCCGGCGTCGATGAACTCGACGCGGTTGGTGGCCGCCAAGCCGACGCCATGCGCCGACGCCAACGCGGCCGCGCGCGCGATGTATTCGGCCTCGCCGGGATAACCGACGCGGCTGACTTGGAAATACAACGCATCGCCGACCACGCGACGGTACGCGTCGATGAGTTGCGCGTCGTTGGCGTCGCCGTTGCCGTTGCCGCCGCCGTTTGCCCGGGGGGGCCGGTTCGTGATGGCGAGGGGGCCTTCTTGGTCGTCGAATAAAACCAGCAGACCGTCATGAAATTGTTCGAACTCGCGCCACGCCACCACCACCCGGCCCTTGCGCGCGCGCAGGTGCGCGCCGGTGAGGAATCTGCTCAAGTTGCGGTAACCGCGGTGGTCGCGGCACAGCACAATCGAGCGGTCGGCGCGCTGCGCTTGCAGCGGATTTTCCACCCACACATCGCAGCCAATCAGCGGCTTGACCCCGCACGCCATGCAAGCGCGGTAGAACTTGACCATGCCGTGCACATTGGCGAGGTCGGTGAGCGCCACCGCCGGCTGCGCGTGCTGCGCCGAGATTTCCGCCAGCGGCTGCAGGCGCACCAAACCGTCCGCCAGCGAATACTCGGAGTGGACATGCAGGTGGACGAAACCGCTCATCGGGGGCGGCCCTCGGTGGCGACGGTGGCGGTGGCGATGGCGACGGTGGTCTCGGTGACGGTGGTCTCGGCGGCCGCGGCATGCGCATCGACGCCGCCATCGACGCCGCCGACAATGTCGACGCCGATTTCCAGCACGCGTTTGACCGGCGCGAAACTGCGACGGTGGTGGATGCTCGCGCCGTGCCGCCGCAGCGCCTCGAGGTGGGCGCGCGTGGGGTAGCCCTTGTGGCGCTCGAATCCGTATTGCGGGCAGGCGCGCGCCAACGCCCGCATGCGGCGGTCGCGCGATTGTTTGGCGAGAATCGAGGCCGCGGAGATGACCGGATGCAGCGCATCGCCGCCGACGATGGCCTGCGCCGGGCAAGGCAAGTCCGGCAGACGGTTGCCGTCCACCAACGCGCGCTGCGGGCGCGGCCGCAGCGCCGTCACCGCGCGCCGCATCGCCAGCAATGTCGCGCGCAAAATGTTCAGTTGGTCGATTTCCTCGACCGCCGCGGCCGCCACCGCCCAGGCGCGCGCGCGGTTTTTAATTTCCGCTTCCAACGCCGCCCGCCGCGCCGCGGACAAGGTTTTGGAATCGGCCAGGCCCGCAATCGGCCGGCGCGGGTCCAGCAGCACCGCGGCCGCCACCACCGGGCCGGCCAATGGCCCGCGCCCGGCTTCATCCACGCCCGCGACCAATTCCACCTCGGCCGCGGCGGTGACGGCGCCGGCATCCGCGTTCATGCCGCCTCCGCCAATCGCAGCACCGCGTCCGCGGCGCGCTCATTCGCGCCCAACTTCAACGACTGATGCATGGCGGCGAAATGCCGCTCCAACGCCGCCACCCGCGCCGGGTCATCCAACAACGCCAGCGCCTCGGCCGCGATGTTGGCGGCGGTCGCGCGCCCCTGAATCAACTCCGGCACCAGCGGCCGCGGCAGCAACTGGTTCGGCATCGAGTAGTAATCCACCCGCCGCAGGCGGCGCATCAAGTGGTAACTCGGCGCGGCTAATTTGTACGCCACCAAGTGCGCGCGCCGCAGCAGCGCGGCCTCCAGCGCCGCGGTGCCGGACGCGACGATGCCGACATCGCAGGCCTCCAACGCCAGTTGCGACGGTGTGCGGCCGCGCGCGCCGGCATCGGAATCCACCGGGCGGAAATCCGCGGGCAAGGTGCGCAGCGGCAAGTCATGCACCGGCCCCGCGGCCGTAGCGAACGACTCGGCCGCGGCCGCGTTGGCGAACGGCAGAATAAACCGGGCGTGCCGGTGGCGCGCCACAATCCGCCGCGCCGCGTCCATGAACACCCGCGCCAAGCGCGTGATTTCGCTGCGGCGACTGCCGGGCAGAAGCGCGATGTATAAACCGTCGCCGTCGCCGTCGCCGTCGTCGCCGAGGCCCAACGCGCGCCGGGCCGCGGCGCGCTGCGGCGCCTCGATGCGGTCCGCCAACGGATGCCCGACGCAGGTGACCGGCACGCCGCGCGCGCGGTAGAACGCCGCCTCGAACGGAAACAGGGTCAGCATGTGGTCGACGCTGCGGCGGATTTTGCGCAGGCGGTACGCCCGCCACGCCCACACCGTCGGACTGACATAGTGCGCGCAAGCGATGCCGGCGCGCCGCAGTCTGCCTTCCAGCGCGAGGTTGAAGTCCGGCGCATCGACGCCGACGAATACATCCGGGCGGCCGGCGCCGGCGAAACGCGCGAACAAGCGGCGGCGAATGCTGAGAATGCCGGGCAGTTTGGTTGCCAGGCCGTCCAATCCGATGACGCCGATGCGCTCCATGTCGAACAGAATTTCGCAGCCGGCCGCGGCCATCCGCGGCCCGCCGACGCCGCTGAAAACGCAGGCCGGGCGGCGCGCGCGCAACGCCTCGATGAGGCCGGCTGCCAACTGGTCGCCGGAAGATTCGCCGGCCACCAACGCCACCCGCAACCCGGTCATGCCGCCGCCACCGTCACCGTCGCCGCTACCGTCACCATCGCCCGCCACCGCGCATCGCCGCCGACCCGTGTCAGCGAATGATGCCGCGCGTCGAGCGGCGCAGGAAGTCGCACAGCACGGTGATTTCCGCGCCGCCGGTCTCGCCGCCGGAAGCCGCGCCGGGGCCGGCATCGGCGACGCCGGTGACGGCCGCGGCCTCCGCGTCGCCGATGCCGTCGATGGCCTCGATGGCCGACTGAAAATCCAGGTTGCTGCGGTACAGCAACCGGTACGCGCGCCGCAACCGCGCAATCGCGGCCTCGCTGAACTGCCGCCGCCGCAAGCCCTTGACATTGATGCCGAACGGCGCGGCGGTGTTGCCGGCGGCGATGATGTACGGCGGCACATCCTGCAGGCACACCGCGCCGATGCCGGTGATGCAGTGCGCGCCGATGTTGCAGTGCTGGTGCACCAGCGTGAAGCCGCCGAGAATCGCGTGGTCGCCGACTTCGACATGCCCGGCCAGACTCGCGCCGTTGGCGAAGATGATGTTATCGCCGAGCGTGCAATCGTGCGCGATGTGCGCGTACGCCATGATGAGATTGTGAGCGCCGATGCGGGTGACGCCCAAGCCGGCCGCGGTGCCGCGGTTCAGCGTGCAGTATTCGCGGATGGTGTTGTGCGCGCCGATGATGAGGCGGGTCGGTTCGCCGGCGTAGTCCTGATGCTGCGGTTCGTCGCCGATGGAGCAGAACTGGAAGATGCGGGTGTGCGCGCCGATGGCGCTGCCGCCGCGCACGATGACATGCTCGCCGATGCGCGCGTTATCGCCGATGACCACGCCTTCCTCGATGACCGAAAACGCGCCGACCGTCACGCCCTCGCCCAACTCTGCGCCGGGCGCGATGAGGGCCGTGGGGTGAATGCGCGGCATGGTTACAGCGCGCGGTAGGTGAACAGGATGTCGGCGGCGGCGGCCAGGCGGCCGTCGACCGAGGCGCGCCCGGCGTATTTCCAGATGCGACTTTTGCGCTGCAGTTGCTCGACTTCCAGCAGCAACTGGTCGCCGGGTTCGACCGGCTGCTTGAACCTGGCGCGGTCGATGCCGGCGAACAGGAACAGGATGTTGTCGCCGGGGTGTTCGCCGCCGCCCTCGCCCTCACTGAGACCGCGGCTGGCGAGAATCGCCGAGGCCTGGGCGATGGCTTCCAAAATCAGCACCCCGGGGAACACCGGATAGGCCGGGAAATGCCCCTGGAAAAACGGTTCGTTCACCGACACATTTTTGATTGCGCGCAGGCGGGTGTGCAGTTCGTAGTCCAGCACCCGGTCGATGAGCAGGAACGGATAACGGTGCGGCAGAATTTCGCGGATGCGGTGGATGTCGATGCGGGTGTCGGCGGCGGCCGCGGCGGTTTTGGCGTCGGCGGATTCGGTCATCCGGCACCTCCGCGGCGCAAACCGGCGACGATGCGCCGCCAACGCGCGGCCGGCATGGCCGGCAGCAGCGACGAATAATCGCCAACTTGCGCGATGGACTTGGCGACAAAACCGCCGGCGTGGACGCGCACATCATCGGCGATGCTGAGGTGACCTAACACCGACGCGCGCCCGCCGAATTGGCATCGCTTGCCGATGACGGCGCTGCCGGCCACGGCCACGCAGCCGGCCATGATGGTGTCGTCGCCGATGCGCACGTTGTGCGCGATTTGGATGTGGTTGTCGAGTTTGACGCGGTCGCCGATGACGGTGTCGTCCAGCGCGCCGCGGTCGATGGCGGTGTGCGCGCCGATGTCGACTTCATCGCCGATGACCACGCCGCCGAGTTGTTCGATGCGGGCCCATGTACATGTACGGTCGATGGTTTCGCCGCCGCCGCCATCCCCGTCGCCGCCACCGTCGCCGCTATTTTCGCCGGCGGCGGTGTCGATATTTTCGCCCGCCGCCGCATAACCGAAACCCGGCGCGCCGATGACCGCGCCGGAGGCGATGCGGCAACCGCGGCCGATGCTGACCCCGGCATAAATGCGCGCGCCGGCATCGATGACGGTGTGTTCGCCGATGACGCAAGCGTCGCCGATGAAAACATGCGCGCCGACGACCGCGCCGCGCGCGATGACCGCGCCGGCGCCGATGACGCTGTATGCGCCGACCGTCGCGCCCGGGTGCACCGCCGCATCGGCCGCGACGACCGCGGTTGGGTGAACGCCCGGCGGCGGCGCCGGCGGCGCGAACAACGCGCTGGCGCGGGCGTAGGCGAGATACGGGTCGGCGACCAAGATTTTGTGGCGGGGAAAATAGGCGGCGTCTTCGGCGCGCAGCAGCAGCGCGCCGGCCGCGGTGGTTTTGAGCGCCGCGGCATGCCGGCCGCCGGCGCAGAACGACAGCGAGTCGGCGCGCGCCGAATCCAAACTTTTCAACGCCGCGACCGTGAAGCCGGCGTCGCCATCCACCCGCCCGCCGGTGACTTCGGCGATGCGCGCTAAGGTAATTGGTACTGACATGGAATCGCCGGCATCACCGACCGCGCCGGTGTCATCGGCCGCGCAAACATCGCCGGACTCGCCGCCACCGTCACTTGCGCGCCCATCGCCCCGCACGGTCGACATCACCGTGACCGCCGCGCCCCGGGCCGCCGCGCCGGTCGACAACGAATTCATCGCATGCGCCGGCGCGGTCATGGTTGGTGGCGTTTTTTCAATTCTTCCAGCACCGTGTCGGTCAAGTCGATGTCCTCGCTGGCGTAGACCACCTGCTGGAAAACCACATCCAAGCCCTCGCGCTTGGCGACATCGCGGATGACTTCGGTAATCAACTTTTCCAACTTGCCCAAGTGGTGGCTGCGGCGGCGCGCGTAGTCCTCGTTGTATTCGCGCTGCGCGCGCCGCAGTTTGCGCTCCTGCTCGCGCAAGTCGGCGGCGCGCTCGAGCAACTCCGCCTCGCTCAGCGCCAGGCGGTTTTTTTCCAACTCATCCTCCTGCTCCTTGAACAACTCGAAGCGCACCTTTAACTCACGGTTGCGCTCGGCGAACTCGGCCTCCAGTTCGCGGTTCTGCTCTTGGCCCTGCGGCGCCTGCTCGATGAGCCGCCGCGCGTCGACATAACCCATGCTCTGCGCATGCGCCGGCGCCGGCAAAACGGCGACGACGGTGACGACGACCGCGACGGCCATGGCAACCACGGCCGCCGGCGCGGGAAAAACTCGGGGTAAAAAATTCAGTTTCATGATGCATCCGGAGGGGATAATTAACGGGATAGACAACGGCGTCAGTCGCCAATCAGACTGAACGCCATGAACAGCACGCCGCCCAGCGCGCGGCATTTTTCAAGCGGAACGCATCGTCAGCGGCGGCTGGGGTTTTCATGCTGAATCTTGGCGGGTCTGGCGTTAAACGCCCGGCGGGATGCCGGGAAAGGCGGAGGATACCACAACCCGATGCCAGTTTACGCGCGGAAAATGGGGGCCGGATGCCTACTTTCAGGCACAAAAATGCCCCCAAGAGTCCGGGATTGGGGGCGAGATTTAGCGTTGACATTTATTTTTGATGCCGGGATATAATATCCAATCACCAACCCACGGGGGCAAACCTATGAAAACCCAAGAAAAGAAATTCTCCGCCGACTATTTGTCGTTGCTGGAGAAAGCGAAAAAGGACTACGAAGAGTATCTGAAAATAGCGGATACTCTGGAAGTTCTCGCGGTCACAGAAGCGGATACTGAAATTCGAATTCCTTCTCTCGACCAGCCACTGACTAAAAACGCATTTTAGGGGGGCGCTATGCCTGCTTGGACGGACATCATAGACAGCCTTGGCCGGCAAAATCCGCAAGAGGCGATGCAGTGGCTGGACCGGCAACTGCAGAGTTCGCTTGGCCGTATCAGCGACTTGTATGGCGGAGCCAATGTGATTTGTTATTCATCCGCTTTTTTGCAGAAACCCCATACAGCATGTCAAATAATGGCTGACGACATCAACGGTTTTATGACCGTTGTCCACCAAATGGACACGAGCAAAGGACTGGTGTTACTTCTCCACACCCCCGGGGGCGTGGTAACAGCGGTGGAAACCATTGTCGGTTACCTGCACAAGAAATTTCAAGATATAACCGCCGTTGTTCCGGTCTACGCCATGTCCGGAGGGACGATGATTGCGCTGGCATCCAATAAAATCGTTATGGGCAAGCAGAGTCAACTGGGGCCGATTGACCCGCAAATGCCTTTCCAGAACAGGACGGTGTCCGCAAGAGCGATTATTGACGGATTTGGCCGGGCTGAATCAGATATCGAAAGGGATACGAAATTGGCGCATTTGTGGGCGCCGATTTTACAGAGCATGGGGCCTTCGTTGTTGGTGGAAGCAAGCGAGGCTTTGTCCTACAGCGAACACTTGGTGGAAACTTGGCTGAGCAAGAGGATGTTGGCGGACGGAAGAGTCAATGCGGAGGAAGTCGCGGAAAAATTTAATGCCATGGGCGAAGGCATATTTGTGCACGGCCAGAGGATAGACATCGACAGCGTAAGAGAATGGGGACTGGTTGTCGAAGAAATGGAAGAAAATCAGGAGATTCAGGATGCAATCTTAACCGCATACCATTTCGCCACCGTCATCTTTGAACATAGCGCCACCATTAAAGTCATCTGCAACCATCAGGGGAAAAAGTGGGTGAAAAATCATATTGAGCAGACATCCCCTCCGATGAGAACGGCTGAATGACTGCCCAAAATCGGCCGAAGTTCACGCGCGGAAAATGAGGGCCGGATGCCGCCGCATCCAATTACACGGCGCGAAGGGTGGCGCGGCGCAATCGTTTGGAACGCCCCCGCTCCAAACCCTTTATCTCGCGCGAAAATCCGCTCCCGGCGGATTTTTCCGGCTTGGACGCCGGAGTCCAGACACCACAGATGGCAAACCAGCCGCCGCGCAACCCTTTCATTTGACTCGACACCCCCGCCGCCCCGAGCAAGGACGGCAATCGGCAGGGCGGCGGGGATGAGTTGAACCGCGGGAACTCTCAATCGCAACGAAGGGCCCCGACCCGGAGTCCAGAGTCTTAAGTACCGATACCGGCTTAAGTACCGATATCGGCGCGACAATGCCGCGTTTGAATCGACGGCGCGGCCCCTCTTGCCACTCCGGCAACAGCCGGAGTCCAGAATCCCCCGCTCGGGGCGGGGGCAGGCTTTCGCTCGATTTCTCGCCGCGCCCGTAGCCCCCCACCCCCGCCACGCCCGCAGTCCGTTAAGCGGGCGCCGAGGTGAGAGATACCGTGTAGGCGAAAAATATTCCCTATTCCCCTACATCGTCCGAAATGGCGGCTGATGCCGGCGCGCTTCGCTCTCGCGCATGCTAAATTCATTACTTTCCAACCGAAGGAGGAGACATGAAACCGAGATTGCAACGAATCATGAAGCGGGACAACAACCGGTGCGGTATCCACTCCGGAGGATGCCTCCGACCGATTTCCGAGAACGCAGACGGCACCGAAAAGGCTACCGAGGACCACTTGGTACCGAGAAGATTCGCCAATAGGCGAGCGCCCGACCTCGTGACACACAAAGACTGGAATCTGCAGCCCATGCACGCGGGGTGCAACAACGCCCGGATGGGGCAGGTGCTGGGAGTTATCGGGTTCGAATGCAACTGCCATGGGTCCTATGTGGACGAACGGCAAAACCGCTGGATGATGTACAAGACCCCAAGCGGATGGGAAAGAGTCAAATACATGAACTGGAAATCCCCGCCCGCATATGGACACATCCCCGGTGGCAAACCCGAAGGGCATCTCATGTGCATGCAAGCGATGCTGGTAACAATGCGCAACGAGAAGGGTGAGAAAATCGGCCTTACTTTCAACATCGAAGGCAGAGGACACGGGTTCGTAGAACTCGAATTCTACTACCGTCTTCTATTCAATGCCGGAGAGTTCTGCAGGACAGAGCAGTGGTCAAAACTGGCCAATGAGGTCGAGACCATCTGCAAACAGATAGATTTGGACCAAGGGGCAACCTTCCAAAAGGAGAAACATGGTGTCGACTCCCTGGCTTCAATTCTCCTCTGGGCCTACATACTCGAAGATCAGAAACTCCAGAACCTTATCGGGCCACATACCGCTCGAGTGAATAGCGGCATCGCTTCCGTCAAAGACGTGCAACTCCAAGAAGCCAAAGAGCGCTCCGTGGCCATGTGGTACAATAAAGCGCAAGCATATGCTGAGCGAAATCTCATCATCGGGGAGTGGGAAAAAGCCGAGGCGATTTGCGACCGGGCAGCCAAAAGAAGCGAAAGGCCCGACCGTCCTGAAACAAAGGAGGGCATCGCAAATCTCTACTACATGAAAATTGCGGCCCAAAGAAACATTCGAGACGGCCTGGAAGAAGCGCGAGAATTCTTCGAAAACCTGCTCAACGAGGACCGAGTCCCTGTAAAAAATCTCGTCTCGGAAACTATCGAAGAGCGGGACAAAAATGACTTCGAATTCATCGCGAACAGGGTCGCGGAGCATTTCGAAGATGTAATGAGAGAACACATCAGGACCGGGCAAATCGTGACCGAGTCAAATGTCGACTAAAAAGACCGAATCCAACTCCCAAACGAAACGCTTGGTTTTGCGGCGTGCGGGCATCGCGCAACCGCTCTATTTTGGTCTTCGCCGCGGCAATCGCCGATGTAGGAGCGTTTTTCGGAGAGGGTTGTCATCTGCCCAATCGACACCGCCCTGTCGGCGCGCCAGCGCAAACCCATGCGCCTACCGCCAGCGATAACCGTTGCCGCCGGTGTTGCGACGCACCTCGCGGCTAATCGTGGACTTGCACACGCCGACAACCGCGGCGATGACGGTCTGGCTGCAACCGAACTTCAGCAAGCGGTAAATCATGTATCGTTGCACCAGGGTGAGTTGCGTGTAGTACGACATCGGTCTTTCCTCAGTGGTAGGGTGAAAGACGATGCTACCGCAACTCGCCCTCCCCCAGATTGAGGCGTTGCAGTTGCTTGTTGAATCCGCGTTTTTTACGATGAGGCATCGGTTTCATTTTTGCTTTTTCCAAACCACCGGAAAAGCCGAGTAGTTGGAGAATCGACATCATGATTTTTGCGCAAAGGGTCTCGGTGTATTTCACCGAGGACCATGCTCAAGTAGTTTTCTCTTTCCTTGGGGTTTTCCTTGAACTGGTCGAGAAAAGCAATGATAGACATTGCCAAGACTGATTTGTAGCCGTAGTCATCCAGAGTATTTCTATACCGAACATATTGAGACGCGCAGAACCATGCCGCTGAAATCGCCACTGACATCATGGCGATTCTCGCCACAACCGCGCCTATGGTAGTTTGCTCTTGGCCGGCTATCGTTAGATGACCTATCCACACGGCAACTCCAGCGGTGCCTGCAGCCGCAGCCAGCCAACACAAATTTATTTTGCCCTTCTTTTTCTCTTCCTCATATCGCTCATGAATAGCCCCGCTTACACCGACTGCAGCAGCATTGCTGAGGGCTTTTTCAGTCATATCGAGGGCGCTTTCAGCATTTCCAAGAACCTCATTGGTGCGCTCGTTTAACTCGTCAGTCTTACGAATAACCTCATCGACACGCGCATTGGCGGTGTCGACTTTGCTTTGAGCATCGTTGGCAACCGCGCTGGCGGCATCGGCTTTATTTTGAGCATCATTGGCACCTGAACTGGCGTTTTCGGCTTTGCTTCGGGATTCATCGGCGAGCGCACCGGCGGCACCGGCTTTTCTTTGGGCTTCATCAGCGTTAGCGCTGGCCGCATCGACTTTACTTTGCGCCTCATCTGAGCGCGCGTTGACCGCATCGATTTTGCCTTGGGTTTCGTCAGCAAAAAATTCGACACCTTCAGCCTTGCTTTTGGCATCATTAGCATGCGTAAGCGCTTTGTCCGCTATATCTTTGGCTTCGGCGGTGCGCTTTATTAACTCCACTATTTCACCGGCTCTATTGTCCAGTTCGTCACGCACTCGTTGTTCAACGAGTGCGGAAATTTCTTGCTCGTTCATGGTGATGCCTCGGCGATTTTCGTTAAATCTCTGGCGATCTCTGGCGGGGCGCTATCTTGCCACACCGATGTCACCATACCACAATTTCTGTCCGGGCGCACTTTCGGAACATATCGCCCACTTCCCGCGTGTCGGCGAATAACCGAAACCGAAACGCATCGTGATGCGATAGGTGGTGCGATAATTAAGGCGAAGATGCGCTGCCGGGGCGGGTTGTAGGCCATTGTCGTGCGCCCGGAAAAAATAACCGGGCCGGGAGAATAAAAACCGCCCGGCCCGCCGGGCAGTTTTTTCATTGATTAATTAGTCTGCGCGCCGTTTGTTCGTCCTGCGGAGTGAATACAAATTTCTCACGAATTTCTCGGATGCTTTCGCCCTGCGCCAGCCAAAGGGCGAGTTGCAATGCGGCACCGGAATCGGCGTCCGGATTCTCGCGCTCGTATCGCTGAATCTTGCCGCTAATTCCGACCAGTTCGGCAGGCACATCGCTGATGGAAAACGAATCGATGTTGGTCGGATTATCCTTCTCAAAATCCACGCAGTAGGCAATAAAGGTCACCGGTATTCGTTTGTTTGCTTTAAGCGTGATAAAAGATCGCTTGCCATCTCGCAGGTATGTTCCATCACGATTAAATACTTGCGTGGCAAGCATATTCTGCGACCGGCGATTGGAATTTCGCATAAACAGCGGCCGGTCAAGATTAACCGCAACGCGAATATTCTTGCTGGTGTTGTTAACCAAATGCCCAAGCACAGATGCGCCGGTTGATGCGTCGACACCGTGAGTGGAAGTGAGCGCAACATTCCCCGACCGTATTTCGCCGAGCAAATCAGCGGCGCGATTGGATGCCAACGAAGCGTTATCGCTGTCATTTAACACCAAAGCGGAAACAACAGCAATGGCGAGCACTGCGAATAAAATTGGACGGATTTTCATGGGATGTTCTCTCGCTGTGATGGGTGGGTGGAAAATCGGAACCGATTATAGCGGATATTGGCGGCGACAATGTGGTCGTGAAAAATGCGCAACATAATAGTCGCGTTCAATCGATATTGTCCTTGTTTTCGTTGGATTCGTGGCTATATTTTTCTGTCTTTTCGGCCGCGAAATCTTTCTTTATTTTCCTTATTTGTTTTCGGGGGGATTTGTAGGTGCGATTTAGGGAATCGATAGCTGTCAATGCCACCAAATCACTGTCAATCAACTTGCCAAACTCGCTGGCTTCTTGATATTCCAACACAAACTCGCCCGGTCGAAGCATTATGGGTAGTTGGCAAGTGGGATTTGGCAACAAAAACGCTTCTTTGTTTCTGCAGAGCCCTCCGATTGTTGTCAGTAAAATTGGTTGGCGACCATTATTTACGATGCTCCACACCAAGTATTCTTTTGGGTCGATGCCTACACCCGGGACAACCATCTTGCTTAAGTAGCACGACACTTGGAGTCTCCCCTTGTCTGTCAAATCACGATAAATATTCCAACCGATAGCGATGCTCGACAATATGATGGCGACGGTCGACAACAACACATCTCCCCAAGCGGTAAGAAATGTTGTTGGTGCATCTATGGCAGAAAGTTGATTCATCTTGCTACCTCGTTTGTGTAACCTTGGTTGAATTGGGCGGACGGGATAGAGGCAGGCGAAGTTGAGTTTATTCGGCGGCGTTTTCACGCTCATCCCATTCGCTGGCTTGTTTTTGCGCCTCGGCGACATCCTCAGATGACATCTGCGCTTCCAGCAATTCCAAATGCCTTGCCGCCTCTTTATGTCCTTGTGCGCCGGCGAGATTAAACCATTTATATGCCTCTACTTCATCTTTCGCTACACCGTCGCCAAGTCTATACATCGCGCCGAGAATGAACTGCGCATCCACAAAGCCCTGTTCGGCGGATTTGCGGCACCAGTACGCGGCTTTCGTGTAATCTTTTGGCACACCTTCACCCTCGCAATACATCATGCCGAGACAATACTGCGACAGCGGCTCTCCTTGTTCAGCGGCCTTTCTCCACCAGTGCACTGCCAGTTCATCATTCTTTAGCGCATCTTTGCCCTTATAGCACATCATAGCAAAAGCAAATTGCGCCGCCGAATTGCCCTGTTCGGCAAAACTTATCAGGTCTGAAATAGTTTGTTTGCTGATCATGTCGTTTCTCCGCGAATGCCTGCCAAAACGGCAAGCGGTTGTCAGTTACCGGCATCGCCGCTTGCCGATGCCGTGTTTTGCTGCTTTTCCCAGGTCTCTTTGCGCTCAGTCCACTCTTCGTGCACTTTCCGCCACTCATCCACATCGTCAAAGTCGGCGATAACCGGCTCGGGCCCGACAGCGATAACCAGGACATTCCGCTTCTCCCACGCCTTTTGGTCAGCAAACCACTTATCAAATCCGTCCTCGCCAGAATATTTCTCATCGTCTGTATCCGGCATGGCTTCTCGATTATATATGGTTTTTACCGCGCCACCACTTGCATACCACCGAATTTCCTCCTGACGCACACCATCTTTGTATGAGGTTTCATGCACATCGCCATCGTCAAACCGCACGATTTCCTTGCCGTGTATCTCGCCCTCCTTGTATGAAGTTTCACGCACATCGCCAGCGGCATCCCGCATAATTGACTTACCATGCTCCTTGCCATGCTTATATGGAATTTCCCACACAAAGCCATTGGGAAACCGCCAAATTTCTTTGCCGTGCATCTTGCCGTTCACATATGGGATTTCACGCACATCACCAGCGGGAGACCGTCCAACCCACTTGCCGTGTCGTTTGCCAGCCACCATGGGGCCTTCATGCACATCGCCATCAGCAAATCGTGTAACCCACTCACCGTGCTGTTTACCGTTGACATAGGGGCCTTTCTGCACTTGGCCGCCGGCAAACCGCAAAACCCAATGACCGTGCCGTTTGCCGTTCATCATGGGGCCTTCTGACACTTTGCCGCTCGCCCACTGCCAAATCCAATTACCGTCCTCCCTGCCGTCGACATAATTGCCCTCCATCGACAGCAAATCTTCTTGCTCGGGAAATTCCGTCCAATGCCCCTGTTTCCGCCCCTGCTCATCGGTGCGGTTATGGTCGGCAAAAGCGGAGGCGGCAAAAAGCGCGGCGGCGAAGGCGATGACGGCGGTTCGGGTTTTCATGGCGATTTTCCGTCTCCAGATAGTAGTTTGACGATGAGCCACCCTACCGCAAAAAGGCGGGAAAAGTAAACAAAAATCTGCCGGGCGCCCGCTTAACGGACTGTAGGCGTGGCGAACATGGGCGCATTGGACTCCTTGCCTAAGTTTGCGGACGGGTGCCGCCGCTTGGCGGCTAAACGCGCCACAGAAGCGTTGCGGTTCGCGCGAGACCTGGGAGAAATCATGACTACGCCATGCCTGTAATGATGCGAACAACCAATTCGGGGTGGACGACCTTGACCGCGCCGCTGACATCCAGACGATGCGACTCTTTAAGGTTTCGACCGTCTGTCCACGCCGCATAAAGCACATCAAGACCAACATGCTGGTCAGTTGCATGCTCTTGATAGACACCAGGTAGCGTGCTTTTTTCCATCTGGACATTGACATACTGCATCGCTCTACTGTCAAAGATGAATCCCTGACGGAAACGCTTGCCTTTGTTCTCGCCGACATCTCCTGCGCCAACCACCGTAATGATGGCATTGTCGTCGGCTTCGTTGGAGCAAGTCTGATGTGTCGACTTGCCGGATTCGGTCGAGCCATCGCCGGCATTGTCGGTCAGTTTACCGTCGTTGATTGCCGGGGAAATCGGAATTTCCGCCGTGCCGGTTGGGCTCGTGGTTACATCGTCGGTGACTACGAAAGTCTTCTGTTCAGTGAGCGGCCGGTAGTCGTCGCGCGGTTTGACATCATACACACCGGCGATAGTGATGAGTTGCCCTTTGTTCAACACCTTGGTGGATGCCTGCCAGCCATCGGTTGGCAGTTTCGAACCACGACAGCCACCGGGCGAATCAACCAACGGAGTCGAATCGCCGTAGTCCGCAATCTCGTAATACGGCAAGTCGTCCGATTCATACAAATAAACTCCGCGGCAATGACCGCGATAGCGTTCACGAACAACTTCACCGGCAATCGGCAGCGCGCCATGTTGCTCGATATCGCTCGCGATGGCGGTCAAATCATCGGACGGGAACAAAGCCGGTGTCGGGAAATCCATGCGCTGCTGGCGGATGTAGAATTCGATTTTGTCAATCGAATCAACCGTCAAAGCGCTTCCGGGAATGCCAACCAGAAAATGCGTTCCATTGTGAAACTCCTCGCCGCCGGCAATGTCATACAACAACGCCAATTCCCGGCCGCCTATAATCGGGTCTTTATGGCCAAAATCGATGCCGCGTTTGCATCCGATATTGACTTTCATCTCGACGCGGTTGTTCATCATGTGTTGTCGGTTAATCGTGCGTCCTTCGTGGGTTACCGCCCTGAACACCCGCCTGACATTGATGGTGCCGTCGATTCGGGTCGGGAAGTCGTATCTATCGCCCCACGATGTCAATCGCGGAAGAAACAGATGCGAATCCAATTCTTGCAGAATTTCATTCGTAAGGATGTCGGGCGCGGAAAGTTCGCTTTCCGCATCATTCAAACTTTTGGCGTTCATTGTTTAGTCCTCGGTATTGGTGAAATCCCGAAAGCGCCGCCCCCACATTCGGGGCGGATTCGGGAATTTTGACTTGCTCTGTATTGAACATGGCGGTTGTTTTAACGGTTGGATTTTCTTTGTCAAGCCCAATGTGCGCAAATGTATTTCGCGCTCTACAAATGCTTCACCAACACTTCCTTCACCTTCTGCAACTCGCCGCGGTCTATCCCGTTTCGCCTTCGCCGTTCGCTTGCTCGCGTCCATGGCGACAGCGCGACCGCCTCTCGATTCCGTCCAGCGATGCAGGACTCACCTAACCCGCCATCCCTGGCATCCGTGTTCCCGCACGAAACGCCAAATTGGCGCTCAACCTCCTCGGCAATTACCCGCCGAAAATGTCGGTTTTATCCCGCACCAACCACAACGCCAGAATTTCCTTTTTCAGTTTCTCGTGACGCGCGCGTAAACTGTCCGCGTTCCACTCGTCGTAGTTCAATATTTCCTGGGTGATGGAAAGCGCTGGAATCTTCCCATCCTTTTTGTATGCTTTCTTCTTTTCAGGGAAAGCGCTATTTCTTGCGACCGAGTTTTTGCGCCCACTCAGTAGCGTCAAATTGCCGAGTTTGTTGACCCACTTGGCATGCTCATCATCAGAAAACCTCTCGCGCCAATAGGCGTTTGCGCTCATGTTTTGGGGCAGAATGTGTTCAACATGAACCTTATCGGAAACATCAATTTTTGCGCTCTCATCATGGCGTTCGTCATTGACGCGAATCAAAACCGCCTTGACAAAATTGATGATTTGGCGACGGGTGACATCATAAAATTCGCTCGAGTCCAATGACTCTTCGAGCTTCTTGTCTTCAGCGCGTTGCCTGAGGACATCAATCACCGCATCAACAGATTTGCCTTTGTTGATGGCCTCGATTGCTCTGTAGCACGCGTCATCGCGCTTCCCGGTTGTAAGCCAACCTTGCATATAGATTTTCTCAAACATCCAGGCGAAATCCGCGAACCCTTCTCGCCCCGGCCATTTGTTGGCAAACGCCAAAAACGCCGGCATCCACTCGAAAGGCTTATTAAGGTTATTCAAGAGACGAATCGTCTTGTCGGCGCCCCATTTACCATCGAGAATATCTCGATAGTTGACTGCCGAAGTTCTCAGCATCTGGACCATTTTGGTCGACTTCCCGTCGAACTCATTCTTCAACTGATGCCTGTAATATTCATACGGAGATGCTTTCTTGCTCGCAATCTTGATTACTCTGTCGCGATTCTTTTTTTCGGAAATAATGTGCATTCGGATGAATTGGTGAAGTTCATCTTCGCCAACTTGCTCTTCCATAACTTTCCACGAATTGTCCACCAGGCGAGATCCTTCTTCATCGTTTGCCACCGCTTCAAGCAGCAAATTTTTAACCAAATCCGCATCGTTCAACCGCATGCCACGATTGTTCAGGACATTAAACAAGCGAAATGCGGATGTAAAATCATCCACTTCCACAAACACAACGGACACGCTGCGAGAAAGATGTTTCGCAAGGCGCTCCAATCCGGATTGCTCCATATTTTTCAGGTATTCGCCAACATCTTTGCGATTATGCTCGTATACCTTTTCGGTGACTGAACGGCCTTCCTCAACATGCTCTCTGTGGAGAACATGGTTGAAGTAAAAATCGTGCTCCCGCTCATGCACCACCAATGTCGCGCGAGGAGTTGTGTTTTTTGAAAACGGGTCGGAACGCAGAATGCGTTCTTTGAGTTCCTTTTTAATGCCGGGATTCCGGATGCATTCGCTTAAGCAAGACAGGATAATGGTGAGCGTGATGAGGCGCTGTTGACCGTCAACCACTTCATATTTGTTGTCTTTCTTGATGCATATCATGCTGCCGATAAAATATTCCGTCTCATCAGCATCGCAACTTTCGTGAACATCCCGCAACAATTGCACGGCATCGTCCGCATCCCATCGATACGGACGCTGATATGCGGGAACAATAAATTGCTTATCCCCCTCTTTGGCAAAAACGCGCTCCAAATTCTGGACTTCGGCTTTCATGGTGGCATCGCGGTGGCTGGTGAATGTCCGGGTATTGTAGCACAGAAAGCATGCGGCGGAAAATCGGCGAAATTCCAACTGCCATAGCGAGATTTCGCTCCCCGGACGGGAAAACAGCGGCGTTTTTCCACGACCACCACACAATCAGCAGCAAAAATATGCTGGATGTCCGCTCAACATGCTGCGGAAGTGGCGGTGGTTGTGGGCGCACGGTGATGGCAAGCGCTGCGCTTTCGCCGGCGATGTCGGCAATTAAGTTGCGCATGAACACCGAGGTTTCTTGGCTGTCGGCAGGAATTTTGGAATAAATTCTTGATTTTCAAAGCGTTACGATGTTTTTTCGGGGAGGAAAATTATTTAACATTTTTTCAAAAAACCCTTTGACATCGGGGGAGGAAGTGCCATATATTGCATTCGTGGTCGGGAGGGCTGTCGGTTTTCACGGTTCGTTGGGGCGTGGTCCCCACCCGGCTACATCTTTTTTAATCTCCCCATCAACCCCCCGCAAGGAAGCGAACAATGCATTTACTCTACATTGACGGTGCCGGAACCGTCAAAAACCCCAACGATACTTATTTCGTTCTTGCTGGTGTCGCCGTGTTTGAGCGACAGATATACCACATCATTAAAGAAGTCGATGAGTTTGTCCGCGACCTTGGCTTGGAGGATTCGGAAAATGCCGAATTGCATGCTTCCGAGATGGCGAGCGGAAAAACCCGGCCATGGAAAGCGGCGCGGCGAAGTCGCCGTCTTGAAATCATTAAAAGTGCGCTTGATATTCTCTCCGACAAGCGCAAGAGTGCCCGCTTGTTCGCCGTTGCCGTACATAAACATGCCATCGCCCCTCACGACCCGGTGGAATACGCTTTTGAACAAATCTGCAACCGCTTTGACTTAAAACTGAGAAGAACGAGAGCGGATGAAAATCAACGAGGCTTGGTTGTCATGGATAAATCCCACTACGAGAACACACTGCAGAATCTCGCGCAGGGATTCCGCGAGAGCGGAACGCGCTGGGGAAAACTCCGCAACCTCGCCGAAGTGCCGTTGTTCGTCGATTCCAGAATGTCGCGCATCGTTCAACTCGCGGATCTTGTGGCATGGGCCACTTGGCGACATTATGAACTGGATGATAACGCCTATTTTAAACGCATCGTTTCGCGTTTCGATTCGGAAGGCGGCGTGATTCACGGCTTGGTGCACTACAAACCGCGCGATGAGCAGTGCCATTGCCCGGCGTGCATGTCGCGCTCCACTCTGCGGGAGTAAAGACCGTGGCGTTATTCGCGTGGGCGGCCAACGCATTTAGAGTCTGGCGCACTCACTGACAAACAGACCCGACGGTGATTTGGAAACTGTCGGTTTTGTCGCCGCTTTTGTCGTTCAGCGGCTCGGCGTAACTCAGGCAAAATGGGCCAATCGGCGAAACCCAGTAGAACTGGAGGCCGGCCGAGTAGCGCAGTTCGGCGAGGTCGATGGATTCGGGAAAATCCTTGTTGTCCCGGGTTTTGCCCTGGCCGAATACCATGCCGCCGTCGAGAAACAAGCCGAATCTTTTGTCGTTGCCGCCCTCGCCGCCGAACGGCGGGAACAGCAGTTCCGCGCCCAAGAGTAAACGCTTGTCGCCGCCAATCGGGTTACGGTCGGTGCTGGTGTCGAGCGGGCCGAGCGAACGACTGTCGTAGCCGCGCACCGAGTTGGTGCCGCCGGCGAAGTAGTGTTTGAAGAACGGCAGGCCGTCGCGGTAGGTGGTGGTGGTCGTGACCGCGTCGTCGCCGGTGCCGGTCGTGGTCGTGCGCGTCAACTCCTCGTTGGAATCGCCGTAGCCGCCGCCGAAACCCAAATCCAATGAAGCCTTGGCGGTGAAACGCTCGGACAACGGCAAGTAAACGGCGTTGTGGAGACTGAGTTTGTAGTATTCGTATTCGCTGCCCGGCGCCGCCACTTCCAGCGACACCGAGCGACTCAAGCCGCGGGTGGGGAAAGCCGGATGGTCGAGCGTATATCTGGAGACGCCGGCCGAGGTCACCAGGTTGTAGCCATCCGGGCGTTCATCGATGACCAACTGGATTTCTTCCGGGGTTTTGGCTGTGCTCTTCAGTGTAAGGTTTTCCAATTCAAAACCTAAACTGAGGTGGTTGGTTTCGGCGATGGGGATTTTGTATCTCACCCCGCCGCCGGCGGCATCGACTTCATACTCCGTGGTTTTGGATTTGCTGGTATCGATTTCCTGACTGGTCAAAATCAATTCCCTGCTGACGCCGTCCGGTGTGTGATACGGATTGACATATGCGATTTCCGCGGAGTCGGCGTCTTTCTTGGTGTCCAACTTGACCCGCAGTTCGCGCCCGGTGCCGAGCAAGTTGCGCTGCGCATACTCGACGCCGAAGATGGTGCCGTCGGCGTCCGAGTAGCCGACTGAAAATGCAACCGAGCCGGTGCTGGTTTCGCTCACCGCAACATGCAGGTCGACTTGGTCGGAGACGCCCGGCACCGGCGGCGTCTCGATGGTCACATCGTTGAAGTAACCCAAGTTAATTAAGCGTTGTCTGGAGCGTTTAATCGCCGCCGCCGAATACCACCCGCCCTCGAACTGCCGCAACTCGCGGCGGATGACTTGGTCGCGGGTGTTGACATTGCCGGTGATGTTGATGCGGCGGACATACACGCGCTGCTTGGGCTCGATGGCGAACACGGTGGTGACGATGCCGTTGTCGCGGTCGGTGTCGTAAATCGGGCGCACTTCCACGAACGCGTAGCCGGCGTCGGCGAAATGCTCGGCGACGGCGGCGCGGCTCTCGTTCACCAACTTGCGCGAGAACGGCGCGCCGCGTTGAATCGCCACGCGCCGCCGCAGCCCCGCGACATCGTATTCGCCTTCCGCGCTGTCCGCGACTTCAAACACGGTGTCGCCGAAAACATACTGCGCGCCTTCGTCGATGCTGATGCTGATGAAGATGTTTTGTTTGTTGGGGCTGATTTCCACGCTGCGCGAGACGATTTCGAAGTCGTGGAAGCCGCGGTCCAGGTAATAACTGCGGATGGTCTCGATGTCGGCTTCCAACTTTTGCTTGGAGTATTGGTTGCGGCGCGAGAACGGATTGAGGCCGCGTTTGTCGCGCAGCGACATCTCTTTAATCAAGGTCTCCTGCGCGACCGCGTTGGCGCCGATGATGTTGATTTTTTTAATCGTCGCCACGCGCCCTTCGTCGATGTCCAGGGTGATGGCGACGCGGTTGCGCTCCAACTCTTCGACCGTCGATTCGACCGTGGCCGAGTAGCGGCCCGCGGACAAATAAGTGTTGGCGATTTCCTGCTTGACGCGGTCCAGGCTGGCGGCGTTGAAGATGCGCCCTTCCACCAAGCCGGCCTCTTCCATGCCGCGGGTTAAAACTTCGGTCTGCAGCGTGCGGTTGCCGGTGATTTTAATCTCCGAGATGGACGGGCGCTCGACCACTTTCACCACCAACACCGTGCCGTCCTGCTCCAACTCGACTTCCTTGAAGAAGCCGGTGGCGAACAACTCCTTGATGCCGAGCCGCGCTTCTTCGTCGTCCAACTCGTCGCCGACTTTCAGCGGCAGGTAGTTGAACACGGTGCCGGCCTCGAGGCGCTCCAAGCCCTCGACGCGGATGTCGGTGATGATGAACGGCGTGATGGCAAACGCGGCTTGGGTCGCGAGCAACGCCAGCGCCAGCACGGTGTTTTTCAGCCGCGCGGACGGTCGCGCGATGGGCGCGCGCGGATTCGGCCGCGGGCGAGCGGCCGGCGCATGTTCGGTCATGGCGTGGGCGGTCAATTTATTGTTCCTTGCGGCGGCGGAGTTTAACCGCTTTCCGGCCGCGATTCCAATTCCCCGCCGCATTTAACCGCTTGCCGGCCCGCGATTCCAATTCCCCGCGCCGCGGCGATTCCAATTCCCTCCGCCGCCGCTCAGCGCAGCATGATGACGCTGAGTTGGCGGCCGCAAGTTCCGCCGCGCGCCTGACTGCGGCGGTGGCTGAAAAACCGCGCATCGGCGAAAGTGTCGTGCGCCAACTTCTCCACCGCGCCCACGCCGGCGCGCGCCAGCCGCCGGCGCAAATAATTTGGCAGGTCGAAATGGATGGGGTTGGGGTCGCCGGAACCGTTGCCGGAACAGTCGCCGTCGTCACTGCGGCCGCCGGAACCGTCGCGGCCACCGTCGCCATCATTGCCGCGGCCGTCGCCACTGTCACTGTGACTGTGACGGTCGCCGCCACCGCTGGAATCACCGTCGCCGGAGTCGCCGTCGCCCCGAAAACAATCCGCGCACGCCACCGGCGAGGCGGCGCGAAACCGCCTTGCCCAGTCCGCGCCGACCGGGTATGAATCGACTTGAATCGCCGGCCCCACCGCGCAAACCATCCGCTCCGGCCGCGCGCCCAACCGCGCCATCTCCGCCACCACCGCATCGGTCACCCCGGCCAGCGCGCCGCGCCACCCGGCATGCGCCGCGCCGACAACGCGCGCCACCGGGTCGGCAAACAACAGCGGCGCGCAATCCGCGCTCAGCACCCCAAGGGCAACGCCGGCCGCGCGCGTAACTTGCGCATCCCCGGCAAACACCGCGCTCGCATCAGCGCCGGCCTCAACCCGCCGCACCCGACAACCATGCGCCTGCCGGCAAACAAAAACCGGCCCCGCCGACATTCCCGCCGGCATTCCAACCCCCCAAACCCCCCGCCCGGCCGCCCAAAAAACCCATGCTCAACCCCCTCCACCGCGCTCAACAACGCGCTGCCAACACAAAAAACTCGCGGCACGGACATACCCACAATATAACCCAACCCCGGCCGCGGTTTGGGTTGCTTTTGCCGGGGGCGGGGTATAATGGCGGGGTTGCTTTGCAACGAGTCTCAACGGGGCGCACGTGCTGAGAGCGCCGGCGGTTATGGATTGCGCCGGCCGACCCGTCGAACCTGAACCAGGTCATGCTGGCGGAGGGATTGGGACCACGGGCCGGACCGCCGACCCGCGACTCGCTCCCCGCCGCCGTTCCCGCAAGGGGGGAGTGAATCATGCGCAAGTTCTTGCCGTCGTTTTTGTTGTCCACGGTCGCGGTCGTCGCGGCCATCGCGGCCGCCACGCTCGCCACGGCCGCCGGCGCGGTCCACGCCGCGCCGCCGGCGCTCAACATCTACACCTACGATTCGTTCGAATCGAAGTGGGGGCCGGGGCCGAAAATTAAGGCCGCGTTTGAAGCGCAGTGCGATTGCGTTTTGAATTATGTCGCGGCCGACAGTTCCACCGGCATCTTGAGCCGGGTGCAGTTGGAGGGCGCGGCGACGCGCGCCGACATCGTGCTCGGCCTCGACAACAACCTCATGGTGGAGGCGAAAAAAACCGGCTTGCTGGCGGCGCATCATGTCGATTTGTCACGCCTCGATGCGCCGTTCGCGTGGGACGACCCGGTGTTCCTGCCGTTCGACTACGGCTACTTCGCGTTCATTTATGACCGCGAAAAGTTGCCGCGCCCGCCGGCCAGTTTGCATGAGTTGGTGACCGCCGGCGATGGGTTAAAAATCCTGATTCAAGACCCGCGCAGTTCCACGCCGGGGCTGGGTCTGCTGCTGTGGGTCAAGGCGGTTTATGGCGACGACGCGTTCGATGCGTGGCGGCAATTGGCCGACAACATCGTCACCGTCACCCGCGGTTGGTCCGAGGCGTATGGTTTGTTCCTCGACGGCGAGGCCGACATGGTGCTGAGTTACACCACCTCGCCGGCGTATCACATCGCGGTCGACGGCGAGCACAAATACCGCGCCGCGGCGTTCGCCGAGGGCCACGCGATGCAAATCGAAGTCGCGGCGCAGTTGGCAAGCGCGCGCCAGCCGGTGTTGGCGCAACGGTTTATGCATTTCATCGTCTCGCGCGCGTTTCAGTCGGTGATTCCGGAGAGTCAGTGGATGTATCCGGTGGTGGATTTGCCCGGCGGTTTGCCCGCGGCGTACGCCGAGTTGGTGCAGCCGGCCGCGCGCCTGCAACTCGACCCGCATCTCGTGGCCGAGAACAAGGCGGCGTGGGTGGAGGAATTCAGCCGCGCGCTGAGTCGTTAATGGCCTTGGTTGTGTTGATGGCGCGGGTGGCGTTGATGGCGCGGCGAGCGGCGGCGAAAGCAGCCGCGGCGACGGCATCGACATCAACCGACCGGCGCGCGCGATGTTCGGCGTAGCCGCGGCGGTGGTGGTGTTGACGGTGGTGGCCGGCGCGCTCGGCGCGCTGGTAGCCGCGGCCGGGCGCGACCCATGGACGGCGTTGCTGGCGGAACTCGCCAACCCGCTGACCCTTTCCCTCATCCGCTTCACGCTGTGGCAGGCGGCGTTGTCGACGCTGCTGAGTGTCGCGTTGGCGATTCCGCTGGCGCGGGCCTTGGCGCGACGCGACTTCCGCGGGCGCGGCGCACTCATTCGCTTGAGCAGCGTGTCATTGGTCATTCCGTCCATGGTCGCGGCGCTCGGCATGGTCGCGGTGCATGGCCGCAGCGGCTGGGTCAATGACTTGCGCGCCGCGCTCGGTTTGGCGCGCGTGGATTATCTGTACGGTTTGACCGGCATTTTGTTCGCGCATGTGTTCTTCAACCTGCCGCTGGCGACGCGCATTTTCTTGAACGAATTGCTGACCCTGCCGCAGGCCGGCTGGCGGCAGGCGGCGCTGTGCGGCATGCGCCCGCGCCACATTTTCCGGCGCATCGAGTGGCCGCTGCTGCGCGGTTTGATTCCCGGCGCGGCCGGCATGATTTTCCTCCTCTGCTTCACCTCGTTCGCGGTCGTGCTCACCTTGGGCGGCGGGCCGCAATCGGCGACGCTGGAAGTCGCGGTTTATCAAGCGGTACGATTCGACTTCGATTTATCCAAGGCCGCGGCGTTGTCGCTGATTCAATTGGTACTGTGCGGCGCGTTGGCGGCCGGGTTTTTTGCCCTCGGCGGCGGCGCGCGGTTTCCGCTGCGCGCCGGCGATGCGCCGGGAGTGGCGCGCCCGGATGCCGGTGTTTTTGGCGCGCGATTCATTGACGCCGTGGTCATCACCGCGGCCGCGGTTTTTTTGTTGTCGCCGTTGGCCGCGGCGGTGGCGCGCGCGGCCGCGCCGGGCGGCTGGGCGTTGTTGGCCGACGCCGAGTTTTGGCGCGCGCTCAAATGGACGGTGGTTATCGCGCTCAGCGCCGGCGCGCTGGCGTGCTTGTTCGCGCTGGCGCTGGCGGACCTGACCGTCACCTTGCGCGCGCGGCCGAGTCGGTGGCGCGGCCTGGCGCTCGGCGCCGAGATGGTCAGCGTGCTCACGCTGCTGGCGCCGCCGATTGCCTTGGGCGCGGGGTTGTTTTTGTTGTTTCGGAGATTCACCGACGCGCTGTCGCTGGGGCCGGCGTTAGTGGTCGGCTTGAACGCGCTGCTGGCGCTGGCGTTTGCGGTGCGCATTCTCACCCCGGCGCTGCAGGCGCAGCGCGGGCGCGCCGATGCGTTGTGCGCCGGCCTCGGCGTGCGCGGCTGGAACAAGTGGCGGTGGATTTTGTGGCCCGGCATGCGCGCGCCGCTGGCGTACGCGCTGGCGGTCGCCACCACGCTGGCGGCCGGCGACATGGGCGTCATCGCGCTGTTCGGCACCGAGGAATTGAGCACGCTGCCGCTGCTGATTTACCGTTTGCTTGGCGCGTACCGAGTCGAGCAGGCGGCGGTGGCCGCGGCGTTACTGTGTACAGTGTGCGCGGGGTTTTTCTGGGTCATCGAGCGCCTCGGCCGGGTGGGCGGCGACGCGGGCGACGGGGAACTCGCGCATGCTTGAAGTCGACGGGGTGCGGTTTGCTTATCCGCGGGGCGGCGGCGCGGCGGCCGAGGCCGCCGGCGCTGAAATCCACGCCGAAATCCACGCCGATTTTTGCGTCGCGGCCGGGCGCGCGGCGGCGCTGATGGGGGCGAGCGGCGCGGGCAAATCCACCGTCATCCACCTCATCGCCGGTCTTCTCACCCCGGCGCGCGGCGACATGCGCTTCGCCGGTCGCGGTTTGCTCGGCGCAACCCCGGCCGACCGGCCGCTGACCTGCCTGCTGCAAACCGGCAACCTGTTCGCGCATCTCACCGTGTGGCAGAACATCGCCATCGGCCTGCACCCGGGCCTGCGCGTGGATGCGGCCGGGCGGCGCGCCATCGACGCCGCATTGGATTGGGTGTCGCTGACCGGCCTCGGCGCGCGCAAACCGCCGAGTTTGTCCGGCGGCCAGCGGCAGCGCGTGGCGCTGGCACGGTGCTTGGCGCGCGACCGCCCGCTGCTGCTGCTGGATGAGCCGTTCAGCGGTCTCGACGACGACTTGCGCGCCGACATGCTGGCGTTGATCCGCGGGTTGCAGGCTGAGCGCGGTACCACTGTACTGTGCGCCACGCACCGTCTTGCCGACGCCGAAGCGTTGCGGGCCGAGGTGATTCGGGTGCGCGGCCGGCGGGCTCAGTCGGCGACGGTGGAATCGCCGGAATCGCCGGTGACGGTGGAATCGCCGGAATCGACGGTGACGCTGCCGCCGATAAACCCAGCCAGCGCCGGCGCGTAGCCGGCCGCCTCGCTGATGTCGTGGTGGTTGGCGGCGGGGAATTCGCGCACTTGCACCTGCGGCGCGGGGAAGGCGCGCGCCAGCGCTTCACTGCGGCGGCGCGGGATGACGCGGTCGCGCCCGGCGATGACCACCAACACCGGCGCTTTGATGTCGGCGACGCGGGCCAAGGTGTCGTATCGGTCTTTCAACAACAACGCCACCGGGAACAGCGGGAACATGCCGCGCGCGACATTCAGCGCGCTGTCGAACGGCGTGATGAGCGCGAGTTTTTCGGCGGCGCGCTCGGCCGCGACATGCGCCGCCACCGCGCTGCCGAGGCTGCGGCCGATGAGCGCGACGCTTGCGTGGCGGGCGCGCGCGCGGTCATACAGCGCCAGCGCATCGGCGAACAGCGCGGCCTGGCTCGGCGCGCCGCCGCTGCCGCCGTAGCCGCGGTAGTTGGGCAAGTACACGGCGCGGCCCGGGAAGGCCGCGGCGAAAGCCGGCACATTCCATGAGACATCCTCCGCGTTGCCGCCGAAATACAACACCGCTTGCGCGGCATCCGGCGCGCCGATGCGCCAGATTTTTAATCTGGCGGGCGTGGATTCGCCGGCGCCGGCATCTGCGACGGTGTCGCCGGCCGCAACCGGCAACCATTCAACCGTCGCGCCGGGAACCAACGCGGCCGGCGTCTCAACGGTGGGGAAATACATCATGCGCCGCTGGTTGACATACAGCCCGACGCCGAACGCCGCATACGCCGCGGCCGCGACCGCCAACGCGCCCGCGGCCCACATCACCCAAGCCGCCAACCGGCGCTGCGGCATCGGCGGACGGTCAACTGCGGAGTTGCCGGTTGTCCGGGTCGTACGGCGACTCGGCGATGACCGTGGCCGCGTGACGGCGGCCCAAGATTTCGATTGCCAACTCGGTACCGACCGCCGCCAACTCGGCGCGCACCAAACCCAATGCCAGCGATTTGTCGACGCGGAAACCGTAACCGCCGGAGGTGGCGCGCCCGACTAATTCATCGCCGGCGCCGTCGCCGGCATAAATCGCCTCGGAGCCGCGCGCATCGGCGTCGGTGGTGTCGTGGACTTCCAAGGTGACGAACGCGTTTTTGAGTCCGCGGTCGCGCCAGTCCAGCAATGCTTTTTTGCCGGGGAAGTCGCGCGCATCGTTGAGTTTGACGAAACGCCCCAGGCCGGATTCCAACGCCGCGTATTCAATCGACAACTCGCGCGGAATTAAACGGTACGATTTTTCCAAACGCATGGAGTCCATGGCGCGGATGCCGAACGGTTTGATGTCGAATTCGGCGCCGGCGTCGATTAACTTATCGAAAATGTAGTTTTGCATCTCGATGGGATGATGCAATTCATACCCCAACTCGCCGACAAAATTAACCCGCATCACATGCGCTTGCGCTGCGCCGATATCGATGAACCGCCCGCTGAGCCACGGCAAACTTTCGTTGGACAAATCGAAGTCGGTGAGTTTTTGCATCACCGCGCGCGCTTGCGGGCCGGCGACGACTAACACGCCGTATTGGGTGGTGACCGGATAAAAAGTTACGCTGCCGTCGGCCGGCAACGCCTTTTGCAGGCAGTCGTGGTCGTGGCGCTCGAACGCGCCGGCCGAGACCAAGTAGTAACCGTCGCCGCTTTGATACACCGTGAACTCGGCGCGCACGCCGCCGTTTGCCGACAACAAGTGGCACAAACCGATGCGGCCGGGGGTTTTGGGGATGGTGTTGGCGAATAATGATTCCAGCCACGCGGCCGCGCCGGCGCCGCCGATGTAACACTTGGCGAACGCCGACATGTCGAGGATGCCGACATGCTTCATCACATGCCGGCATTCGTCGCCGACAAACGCGAAATAGTTGGAGCGGCGAAACGAATTTTTCTCCACGACGCGGCCATCAGCCAGCGGCGGCGAGGTGTTGGCGCCGAGCAGCACTTCGCCGCTACCGATTTCTTCGGCCGGCAGTTCATAATCCGCGGGCGCAAACCAGTTCGGCCGCTCCCAACCGTAGACGCGGCCGAACACCGCACCTAAGTTTTTCATGCGCTCGTAGCACGGCGCGGTTTTCAACGGTGATGCGGCGGCGCGCTCTTCGTCCGGGAAGTGGGTGGTGAAAACATTGCGGTATGCCTCTTCGTTTTTCTCGCGCAGGTAGCCGCGCGCGGCGTATGGCCCGAAGCGGCGCGGGTCGACGCCGAGCATGTCCACGGTCGGCTCACCGTCGACCATCCATTCCGCCAACTGCCAGCCGGCCCCGCCGGCCGCGGTGACGCCGAAACTATGGCCCTCGTTCAGCCAGAAATTGCGCAGGCCCCAGGCCGGCCCGACGATGGGGTTGCCGTCCGGGGTGTACGCGATGGCGCCGTTGTAGATTTGCTTAATGCCGACTTCGCCGAACGCCGGCACGCGCTTGATGCATGCCTCGATGTGCGGCTCGAGACGCTCCAAGTCGGGCTCAAATAACTCGTTCTCGGCCGCGGCCGCGGGGCCGTCGACATAGCAGCACGGCGCGCCGCGTTCATAAATGCCGAGGATCATGCCGCCGGCTTCCTCGCGCAAATAATAGCCGGCGTCCGACTCGCGCAGCACGCCCTGCTCCGGCAAGCCGGCCTTTTTGCGCGCGAGAATATCCGGATGCGGTTCGGTGACCAGGTACTGGTGTTCGACCGGGATGACCGGAATATCCAAGCCGACCATGGCCCCGGTGGCGCGGGCGAAGTTGCCGGTGCAGGAGACGATGTGTTCGCATTCGATGCTGCCTTGGTCAGTGATGACGCGCCAACCGTTTTCACCGTTGCGACCGTTGCGGGCGTTGCCGCGCGGTTCGATGGCGGTGACGGTGGTGTGACGGTAAATCTCCGCGCCTAAGTTGCGCGCGCCGCGCGCCAGGGCGGTGGTCAAGTCGCCGGGCTGGATGTAGCCGTCCTCGGGATGCTGGATGGCGCCGACCAAGCCGTCGGTGTTGCACAACGGCCACGCTTCGCCGACTTGTTCGGGGGTAAGAAAATTGATTTGCACGCCGACGGTTTTGCCGACGCCGGCGTAGTAACGGTATTCGTCCATGCGGTCCGCGGTGCATGCCAAGCGGATGTTGCTCACCTGGCGAAAGCCGACCGACAAGCCGGTCTCGGCCTGCAGTTGTTGGTAGAACGCGACCGAATATTGGTGCAGTTTGCCGACCGAGTAACTCATGTTGAACAACGGCAGCAGCCCGGCCGCATGCCAGGTGGAGCCGGAGGTCAACTCCTTGCGCTCCACCAGCGCGACATCGCGCCAGCCCTTTTTTGCCAGGTGGTACAGCGTGCTGACGCCGACCACGCCGCCGCCGATGACCACCACTTTGGTTTGAGATTTCATGCTGGGTTCCCGCGCTGGGTTTGGAATCGATGCGGCGATTTTACCGCCATTTTGCCGCGGCTTTAACGCCGGGGGCGGGTGGCGACGCGGCCGGGGGCTGGGGCTGGGGGCCGGTGCCGCGCCGGCGAAACCGGCAGCGACCCCTGAGCCGGCGAACGTGGTGCGGAGACATGCGGAAAATATCAGTATGATTTATGCTAATCGGCCATGCGGGTGTGGATAAACGCCGGCGATGCGATTAAACTCGCAAACATTGATAACAACCGTTGCTTTTGCCAATTCACCGATTCACCATTTCACCAATTCGCCAGTTCACCATTTCACCGCCACCATGAGGAAACCGCCATGTGTCAAACTTGGAACGCGTGCGTCGCGCAACTCAAACAGCGCATTCCGGCCGCCGACATCAATAACTGGGTCGCGCCGCTGCACCCGGTGCACCGCGACAGCACGCTGAAACTGCTTGCCCCGAACCGCTATGTGCTGGATTATGTGAAGAAAAACCTCCTGCGCATCATCGAGGACATCGTCCTGGCGAGCAACCGCGGGGTGCGCCTGGTGCAGGTGGAAATCGGCGGGCATGGCGCGGCCGGGCGCGCCACCAACCGCAACGCCGCGGCGCAGCCAACCACGCCGGGCGCGCCGCCCGCGCCCTATTCCGGCGGCGCGATGAACGGCAACTTCACTTTCGACAACCATGTCGAGGGCAACTCCAACCAATTAGCGCGCGCCGCGGCCCTGCAGGTCGGCGCCAACGCCGGGCGCGCCTACAACCCGCTGTTTATCTACGGCGGCGTCGGCCTCGGCAAAACCCACCTGATGCAGGCCGCCGGCCACTTGATGCAGCAAACCGACCGCGCCGCGCGGGTCATGTATGTGCGCTCCGAGAACTTCGTCAACGACATGGTAAACGCCTTGAAAAACAACGCGATGCACGACTTCAAGCGGCACTACCGCTCGTTGGGCGCGCTGCTGATTGACGACATTCAATTCTTCACCAAAAAAACCCAGTCGCAGGAAGAATTCTTCCACACATTCAACACCTTGCTGGAGGGCCAGCGGCAAATCATCATCACCTCGGACCGCATCCCCAACGCGATTACCGGCGTGGATGCGCGGCTGATTTCGCGCTTCAGCAGCGGCCTGGCGGTGGGCATCGAGCCGCCGGAGTTGGAAACCCGGGTGGCGATTTTGGAGAAGAAAGCGCTGCAACTCGGGGTGGCGCTGCCGAACGAAGTGGCGTTCTTTGTGGCCAACGCGATTCGCTCCAATGTGCGCGAGTTGACCGGCGCGCTGCACCGTATCCGCGCCGACGCCGGGCTGGCCGGCCGGCCCATCGACATGCAGTTGGCGCGGCATGCGCTGCGCGATTTGCTGGCGCACCAGTTGAAGCGGGTGAGTATCGACAACATTCAGCACACCGTGGCCGAGTATTACAAACTGCGCGTGACCGACCTCCTGTCGAAAAAGCGCGCCCGCCACATCGCCCGCCCGCGCCAACTGGCGATGTATTTCGCCAAGCAATGCACGCATCTCAGTCTGCCGCAAATCGGCGACCACTTCGGCGGCCGCGACCACACCACGGTGCTGCATGCCTGCCGCAAGGTGGAGGAACTGTTGCAAACCGACGCCGCGATTCAGGAAGACCACCGTAACTTGCAACGCCTGTTCGGGGTATAATCCGCATCGCGCGGCCCGCCGGCGATTGGCCGGTTGTCGACAATCG
This sequence comes from Gammaproteobacteria bacterium, assembly GCA_028817405.1. GTDB lineage: Bacteria > Pseudomonadota > Gammaproteobacteria > Arenicellales > Poriferihabitantaceae > JAHRAW01. Next base: position 16,644 of record JAPPPS010000102.1, on the reverse strand, counting down.
GTCGACAACCTGTGGATAACGGCGGCGGATGCGGGAAAGATTATTTTGTGCAACAATTCGCCCACAGACGGTTAATTCGTTTTACAATCCCCGCGCACCGCGTTATGCGCACCGGCGGAGACGCTATTTCGTTGAAAACACGGCGAAACCGGCGTTTATCCACAAATCCACAGGCGTAACAGCCACAACTACCGTACTTAATCAGATGAAAATCACCGTAGACCGAAAGATGATTCTTCCCACGCTGAATCTGGTCAGCAGCGTGGTCGAAGGCAAAGAGGGGACGCTGCCGATGCTGTCCAACCTGTACTTCAACCTGAAAGACGGCGTGCTGGATGTGGTCGGCACCGACATGGAAATGGAGATTTCGCAGGCCGTCAGCGGGGTCCAAGGCGACAACGGCGAATTCACGGTATCGACGAAGAAATTCCACGATATTGTGCGCATCTTGCCGGAAAATGCGTCTATCTCCATCAAACAGGACAAAAACGACCGGGTGGTCATCACCGCCGGGCGGAGTCGTTATGTGCTGCGGACGCTGCCGGCCAAGGAATTCCCCCGCATCGTCGCGGCGAACTGGGAGGAACGCCTGAAAATCCGCCAGTCGGCGCTGGTCGAGTTGCTGGAAAAAACCGCGTTTGCGATGGCGGTCTCGGATGTGCGGTATTACCTGAACGGGGTGCTGTTCCAATTCACCTCCAAGCAACTGCGCTCCATCGCCACCGACGGCCACCGCCTGGCGCAGTCGGATATGGACACCGATTTGGATGTGAAGGAAATGCGCGAGTTGATTATCCCGCGCAAGGCGGTGCAGGAAATCAACCGCTTCATCGGCGGCGGGGACACCGGCGAGGACGGTGACGACGATGGCGATGACAGCGCTGCGGCCGCGGACGATGACGCCGAGTTGACTTTGGAGATGAACCAGAATCACCTCAAACTGACCCGCGACAACACCGTCCTGATTACCAAACTTATCGACGGCAAGTTCCCGGAGTACAAGGGCGTTCTGGAGCACAAATTCGAACTTATCGTCGGCGCCGCGCGCCAGAATCTCATCGACACTTTGAGCCGGGTGGCGGTTTTGACCTCCAAGAATCACCGCGGGGTCAAAATCCATCTCGGCAAAAACGAGATGAAAATCACCACCAGCAATCAGGAGCAGGAGGAGGCCGAAGACCAGATGGAGGTGAAATACAGCGGTAAGACGGTCGAAAACGGCTACAATGTGGATTATCTCATCGATGTCGCGCGCGCCTGCCGCGGCGACACCATCGAGTTGCATCTGCAGGAAAGCGAGGGGATTTGCATCCTCAAACAGCCCGGCGACGAGCGCACGATTTGGCTGGTCATGCCGATGCGCTTGTAATTGGCGACGCGCCGCGCGGTGGCGTGACGGCGCAAGTGGCAACCATAACTAGCGGCGATGTTTCACGGGAAACATCGCCGCTTTTTCTTGGGGGGCGGTTGCGGCCGGAATCCCACGGCGGCGCGGGTGTACAGCGTGTCTTTTCGGCGGGCGACAATAACCAGCGGCCGGCACCAAAAACCGGGCGGATGGCGCGAGTCATCCGCCCGATTTTTCGATCAGCGCGAGATGTTTCCCGTGAAACATCAGCCAATCGTCGGCGAAACGGCGACCGGTGGGCGCGCAAATTCCCCGTCCACTGCGCCGCGTTTCCGCGCAAACTCGCCAGCGCCGCAACCGCCGCCGCCCGCCCGCGCAAAACACATTATAAGTTGTTGATTTTATTGGAATAAAACTTCGCGTCCAACGGGGTTTTCCGGGCCCGGACATGGTAGAATTCCGCCTTCATTAATTACCGGACTCCTCCATGGCGGATAACTACGATTCCAGCAGCATCAAAGTCCTCAAAGGGCTGGATGCGGTGCGCAAACGGCCGGGCATGTACATCGGCGACACCGATGACGGCACCGGCTTGCACCAGATGGTCTTCGAGGTGGTGGACAACTCCATCGATGAGGCGTTGGCCGGATACTGCAGCCGCATCGCCATCACCATCGGCGCGGACCAGTCCATCACGGTTTTCGATGACGGCCGCGGCATCCCCACCGGCGCGGTCGCGGGCGAAGACGGCAAAAGCGCGGCCGAAGTCATCATGACGGTGCTGCACGCCGGCGGCAAGTTCGACCAGAACTCGTACAAAGTCTCCGGCGGCTTGCACGGCGTCGGCGTGTCGGTGGTCAACGCGCTGTCCGAGCGGTTGAACCTCGAAATCCGCCGCGACGGCAAAATCCACCGTCAGGAGTACGAACACGGCGCGCCGCTGGCGCCATTGGCCGCGGTCGGCAACATCGGCGCCGGCGACGCCGAGCGCACCGGCACCACCGTCACCTTCCTCGCCGATCGCAACACCTTCGGCACCGTCGACTACCACTACGACATCCTCGCCAAACGCCTGCGCGAACTCTCGTTCCTCAACTCCGGCATCCGCATTGAGTTGCTGGACGAGCGCACTGACCAGCGCGATGTGTTCGAATACGAAGGCGGCATCGCCTCGTTCGTCGGCCACCTGAACCGCAACAAAACCGCGCTGCATCCCAGCGTGTTTCAGATGCGCGACGCGCGCGCCGGCGTGCAGGTGGAACTGGCGATGCAGTGGAACGATTCCTACCAAGAAAACACCTTCGCCTACACCAACAACATTCCGCAAGCCGACGGCGGCTCGCACCTGGCCGGCCTGCGCGCCGCCATGACCCGCACCCTGAACGGTTACATCAACGACTTAGGCCTCGCCAAAAAAGAAAAAGTCAATTTGAGCGGCGACGACTGCCGCGAGGGCCTAACCGCGGTGCTGTCGGTCAAGTTGGCGGACCCGAAGTTCTCGTCGCAAACCAAAGACAAGTTGGTGTCATCGGAAGTGAAAGGCGTGGTGGAGTCGGCGGTGACTGAGCACCTCGGCAATTTCTTGATGGAAAACCCGGCCGAGGCCAAAGCCATCGCGCAGCGCATCGTCGAGGCGGCGCGCGCGCGCGAGGCGGCGCGCAAGGCGCGCGACATGACCCGGCGCAAAAACGCGCTGGACTTAGGCGGCCTGCCCGGCAAGTTGGCGGATTGTCAGGAGAAAGACCCGGCGCTGTGCGAGATTTATTTGGTCGAGGGCGATTCCGCCGGCGGCAGCGCCAAGCAGGCGCGCGACCGGCGCTTCCAAGCGGTGCTGCCGCTGAAAGGCAAAATCCTCAATGTGGAAAAAGCGCGGTTCGACAAAATGCTCTCCTCGGACGAAGTGACCACGCTGATTACCGCCCTCGGCACCGGCATCGGCAAGAACGATTTCGACGCCGGCAAACTGCGCTACCACCGCATCATTTTAATGACCGACGCCGATGTCGACGGCTCGCACATCCGCACCCTGCTGCTGACTTTTTTCTTCCGCCAGATGCCGGAGTTGTTGGCGCGCGGACATGTCTATATCGCGCAGCCGCCGCTGTATAAAATGACCGCGAAAAAGCAGGCGCGGTATGTCAAAGACGACGCCGAGATGAGCGACTATTTGCTGAGTCAGGCGGCGGAAAAAGGCGTCATCCGGCGCGCCGACGGCGAGGCGCTGGCCGGCAACCCGTTGCGCGCCGCGTTAGCCGACTTCCACGCCGCGGAAGCGACCATCGAGCACTTGGCGCGCCGCTACGACCGCGCGGTGTTAGACGCGCTGCTGACGGTTGAGGCGGTGTCCGCGGATGACTTGGCGACGCCGGACAAGGTGCAACGCATCGTCGCGGACTTGGAACGCGCGTTGAATGGCGGCGGCGACGGTGACGGTGACGGTGACGGTGACTCCGGCCACCGCGGCAACGGCGCCGCGGCCGGCATGCCGCAATACGCGGTGGCCTCCGCCAACGGCCGCGGCATCGAAGTGACGCGGCGGCGATACGGCTTGGACGACGCCATCCACTTGGGCGAGGGGTTTTTCCGCAGCGCCGAATACCGCGGCTTGAGCGCCTGGTCAGCGCGCTTGCGCGACTTAAGCGACGGCCCGCTGACCGCGGTGTGGGGCGAGAAGGAGACCGCTTGTGCCGACTTCCCCGCGGCCGCGGCCGCGCTGCTGGCGCGGGTCAAACGCGGCGTCAGCATCCAGCGCTACAAAGGCTTGGGCGAGATGAACCCGGAGCAGTTGTGGGAGACCACGATGGACCCCGCCGAGCGCCGCCTGCTGCGCGTCACCGTCGAAGACGGCGTCAGCGCCGATGAAACCTTCACCACCCTCATGGGCGACCAAGTAGAACCCCGCCGCGAGTTCATAGAAAACAACGCCTTCGCCGTCGCCAATTTGGATGTGTAATCGGAACACATAACCGCGGCGTGGTTTAACCAAACCGTTGCCGCGACAATCGGAGTCCGGCGCTCCCCGCTCGTGGGCGGTGGCGGGGTTTTTTGTTTGTGGATGATGTATTTAAGTTGCCAAGCGAGATTGGCGGACCTGGAATCCGGTATCGATTCGACCCCGGAATAAACCGCCGACGCTAACCCATCTCGCCAAAATTTTCCGCCGCCAGTGCCGATGCGCAAGGTAAAATCGCGCCGCCGCCCGTTGCTGAATTGTCACCGCCACCGTCGCCGCAGTTTTCCATGAAACAAGAAATCGAAAATTTGCTGGAGCAAGCGGTGGCCGACTTGCGGGGGCGCGGGGAGTTGTCGGACGCGGCGGTGGATGCGGCGGCGGGCGCGCGGGTGCAGCGGACGCGCGATGCGCGGCATGGCGATTTTGCTTCCAACTTGGCGCTGGCGCTTGCCAAACCGGCCGCGGCGAATCCGCGCGACTTGGCAGCCAAGTTGGTCGACGCGCTGCCGGCGTCGGACGCGGTGGAAAAAGTGGACATCGCCGGCCCCGGCTTCATTAACTTCCACATCAAACGCGACGCCTGGCTGCGCGTCATCGACGCCATCGACTCGGCCGGTGAATCGTACGGCCGCAGCGACCGCGGCGCCGGCCGGCGCGCGCTGGTGGAGTTCGTCTCCGCCAATCCGACCGGGCCGCTGCATGTCGGGCATGGCCGCGGCGCGGCGTACGGCGATGCGGTGGCGCGCATCTTGAGCGCGGCCGGCTTCGATGCGCGGCGCGAGTATTACATCAACGACGGCGGCCGCCAGATGGACATCTTGGCGTTGTCGGTGTGGCTGCGGTATTTGCAGGGCGGCGACGGCGGCCTCGGCAAAACCGTCGCGCGCCACTTCCCCGTCAACGCTTACCAAGGCGGTTATGTGCGCGACTTGGCGGCCGCGGCGCGCGAGCAACACGGCGACGCGTTTATGCCCGGCGGCGCAAATGATGCCGGCGATGCCGCCGATGCCGCCGACGCCACCACCGTCGACACCACCGTCGACACCCTATTCGCCGCGTTGCCGGACGACAGTGAGGCGCGCATCGACGCGTTGATTGCGCGGTGCAAGTCCGCGTTGGGTGACGGTTACCGTCGCCTCTTCGCTCACGCTTGCGATGCGTTGGTCGGGCAAATCCGCGACGACTTGTTGCAATTCGGGGTCGCGTTCGACACCTGGTTCTCCGAGCGCGCGTTGTTGGACGGCGGCGACATCGAGCGCGCGGTCGCGGCGTTGGACGCGCGCGGCCACATCTACGAACAAGACGGCGCGACTTGGTTCCGCGCCTCCGCGTTCGGCGACGAAAAAGACCGCGCGGTGCGGCGCGCCGACGGCTCGCACACCTATTTCGCCTCCGACATCGCCTACCACTTCAACAAAGCCGGGCGCGGTTTTGACCTCCTGCTGAATGTCTTCGGCGCCGACCACCACGGTTACGCCGGGCGCGTCCTGGCCGCGTTCGAAGCGTTTGGATTCGAGCGCGAGCGTTTGCAAACGCGCTTGGTACAATTCGCCACATTATGGCGCGGCAACAAGAAAGTGCAGATGTCGACGCGCGGCGGCCAGTTCGTCACCTTGCGCGCGTTGTGCGAGGAAGTCGGCGTCGATGCGGCGCGGTTTTTCTATGTGTCGCGCAAAAACGACCAACACATGGACTTTGATTTGGCGCTGGCGCGCGCGCAATCGGCCGACAATCCGGTCTATTATATTCAATACGCGCACGCCCGAATCTGCAGCGTGTTTCGGCGCGAGATGGAGTCGGGGGCGGCGGATGCGGGGGCGCCGGCCGCGCTGACTGAGCCGGGGGAATTTGAGTTGCTGCAAACACTGTCGCGATTTCCGGAAGTGGTGGAGGCCGCGGCGGCCGCGTTTGAGCCGCATCTGGTGGCGTATTATCTGCGCGATTTGGCGCGCGATTTTCACGCCTACTACAACGCGCATCCGTTTTTGTCGGCGCCGCCGGGGGTGCGCCGCGCGCGGTTGCAACTCATCGGCGCGGTCCGCCAAGTCATCGCCAACGGCCTGGCGCTGCTCGGCGTGAGCGCGCCGAAGAAAATGTGATGGCGCAGGCGCGGCGCAAACCGTCGAGAGCGCGGCGGCGCAGCATCGGCGGCGGCTGGGCCGGCGGCAACGGCTGGTCCGGCATCGGCCTGCTGCTGGCCGGCGCGGTGAGCGGCGCGCTGGCGATGCAACTCTGGCACGGCGGCGGCGCGGGCTTGCGGCAGGTATTCGACTTCCCGCGGTTCAGCGCGCCCGATTCGGCTGGCGGTGGTTCGGCTGGCGGGGAAACCCCGGCCGGCGATGCCCCGGCCGGTGCCGCCGCGGATGACCCGGCCGCCAAACCGGCCACCGACTTCACCTTCTTCACGGTGCTGCCGGACCTCGAAGTTCTCGCGCCGTCCGCGCCGCCGCCGGAGTCCCCGGCCGCGACCGAATCGACCGGCGAATCGACCGGCGAATCCTCCGGCGAATCCCCGTCCAGTTCCAGCGCCACCGCCGCGGCCGCGCCGGCCGAAACCGTCGCCGGCCGATTCATGCTGCAAGCCGGCTCATACCGCAGCGTCGCCGACGCCGACCGATTGAAAGCCACCCTGGCGTTGAACGGCATGCTGTCGTCGATTCAAAAAGTCACCATCCAAGGGCGCGGCGATTTCTACCGCGTCCGCCTCGGCCCGTTCCCGACCTATCAGGCGATGGTGGACATCGACCGGCAATTGAGCCGCGCCGGCATCAAAGCGTTGCGCTTGAAAATGAAATCCGGCAACGCCGGCAATTCCGGCGAACCCGGCGAATCCGGCGGATAAATCCGCGGCGCACCGTCTCCCGCGCGCATGTCCGGCCGCGAGCGCCTCGTCATCGCCACCCGCGCCAGTCCGCTGGCGTTGTGGCAGGCGCGATATGTGCGCGACTTGCTGCGCGGGCGCGCGCCGGGCCTCGAAATCGCGTTGCGCGAAATCACCACCACCGGCGACCGCAGCGACCGGCCGCTGGCGGAAGTCGGCGGCAAGGGCGTGTTTTTGAAGGAGTTGGAACACGCGTTGCTGCGCGGCGACGCCGACTTGGCGGTGCATTCGCTCAAAGACATGCCGGCCGCGTTGCCGCGGGGATTGGTGTTGGCGGCGGTGTGCGAGCGCGCCGACCCGCGCGATGCCTTCATCTCCAACCGCTCCGCTTCCCTCGCCGATTTGCCGCCGGACGCGGTGCTCGGCACCGGCAGTTTGCGCCGCCAGAGCCAACTGCGCGCGAGATTCCCGCGCTTGCGCGTCGCCGGCCTGCGCGGCAATGTCGGCAGCCGCCTCGCCAAACTCGACGCCGGTGATTGCGACGCCATGGTGTTGGCGGCCGCGGGGCTGAAGCGGCTGGGATTGGAGGCGCGCATCCGCGAAATTATCCGGCCCGCCATCTGCCTGCCGGCCGCGGGCCAGGGGGCCATCGGCGTCGAATGCCGCGACGGTGACCACCGTGTACTTAATTGGGCCGCGGCGTTGAACCACGCCGACACCGCGGTGTGCGTGGCCGCCGAGCGCGCGGTGACGGCCGGACTCGGCGGCGACTGCCGCCTGCCGTTAGCGGCGTTCGCGGAACTACATGATGGCGGCGGTGACGGGGAAATCACGCTGCGCGCGCGGGTCATCTCGGCGGACGGCGCGCGGTTGCTGCACAGCGAAAAACGCGGGCCGCGCGACGAAGCGGCAGCCATCGGCCAGGCGGCCGCCGAAGACCTCCTCGCAAACGGCGCGGCCGCTCTCATCGCGGCCGCGAAAACCGGCGATGCGTGAGCGCGGCCGGCCGGGCCCAAAAACCGCGCCCACGGAAACCACGCCGCAAACCGCGCCGCAAACCGCCGCGTTGGCCGGCCTGCGGGTGTTGGTCACGCGGCCGGGCGCGGCCGGCGAATCCCTTGCCCGGCGCATCGAACAACACGGCGGCGAGGCGGTGCTGTTTCCGGTCATCGACATCGAACCGCCGGCCGATGAAACCCGATTGCGAAACGCGCTGCGCGACTTGGCGGACGCCGACCGGGCCGCGGTCGACCTGGCGATTTTTGTCAGCGTCCACGCCGCGCATGCGGTGGCGACGCGGTTGAAAGCCCTCGGCCTGGACATCCCCGCCACCACGCAAGTCGCGGCGGTGGGGCCAAAAACCGCGGCCGCCTGCGCCGCGGCCGGCATCCGCGTCGATGCCGGCCCGGCCGCGCGCATCGACAGCGAGGGGCTGTTGGACGCGTTGCGCGCCGTCGACCTGACCGGCAAACGCGCGCTGATTTTCCGCGGCCAGGCCGGGCGCGAAGCGTTGGCGCGCGGCCTGCGCGCGCGCGGCGCATCGGTCCGCCATGTCGCCGCGTACCGCCGCCGCATCACCGCCCGCCCGGTCGCGCCGTTAGTCGAACGGTGGCGCGGCGGCGGCATCGACGCGGCGCTGGTCAGCAGCGCCGCGGTGTGGGACGCGCTGCTGGAATTGCTCGGCGGCGTGCCCGGCGGCCGCGACTTGCCGGCGGCCACCCCGGTGTTCGCATACAGCCGGCGCGTCGCCGCGCATTGCCGGGCGCGCGGCGCGACCACGGTCACCGCGGCCGCGCAACCGCTCGACGAATCGGCCGTCGACGCGCTCATTGCCTGGGCGCGGGCGTGATATTATCGGCGTTTGCGCGTCCACCGCTTTGAACCACAACGCGCTCACCACGGGGAAACCGCATGCCACGAACAGCGACCAAGCGAGTCGAGCCGGCGCCGGCCGCGGCCGCGCCCACCGCCGTGGCGCCGAGCGTGTTCTCCGGCATCCGCAGCGTGCAATCGCCGCGCATCGCCATGCCGCGCGGTTTGAGACTCAACACGCGGTTGAAAATGGACGGGCTGAAACTGCTTGCCAAATTGCCGGCGGAGTCGATTCCGGTGGCGTTTTTTGACCCGCAATACCGCGGCATTCTCGACAAGATGGCGTACGGCAACGAAGGCCAGTCGCGCAGTCAACGCCGCTGCGCGTTGCAGCAGATGAGCGAGGCGACCATCGCCGACTTTGTAAAAGGCATCGACGCCACGCTCATGCCAAGCGGCCATTTGTTTTTGTGGCTGGACAAATTTCACTTGTGCAACGGTTTCCGCGCCTGGCTCGACGGCACCGCGTTGGATGTGGTCGACTTAATCAACTGGAACAAGGGCCGCATCGGCATGGGTTACCGCAGCCGCCGCACCACCGAATATTGCATCGTGCTGCAAAAACAACCGCGCAAAGCGAAAGGCGTTTGGAAGATTCACACCATCCCCGACACCTGGCTGGAAAAGGCGGCCGGCAACCGCGGCAACGGTCACCCGCATAAAAAACCGGTCGCCCTGCAGGCTGAACTCATCGCCGCGGTCAGCAACGCCGGCGACACCGTGCTCGACCCCGCGGCCGGCGATTTCACCGTGTTGGAAGCGGCGATGCAGCGCGGGCGCAACTTCATCGGCTGCGACTTGAACCAATAACGGCGCGATTGACCGCAGCATCGCGGCGCTTAGAATTGGCTATTATTCCTTTACCGTGACTCAAGATTCTTCCCAAGCGGGGCCGCGCGCGCCGCAATCCAGACGCCGCCGGCGGCGCGGCCGGCCGGCGCCGGCCGGCCGCGGGTTGGCATGGGCCGCGGCCGGGTTGGCGGTGCTGGCGGTGCTTGCCAGCGGCTACATCGTTTATGAGAGCGAAATTAAGCCGCGACTCGCCGCCGCCGGCATCATCGACGGCGGCGGCGCCGACATCGACGGTGGCGGCGACACCGTCGACGCGCGACTCGAGACGATAGAAAAACGCCTGCGCGCGCACGCCGATGCCGCGGCCCGGGTCGACGCCCGGCTGGATGCCGTCGCGGCGCAACGCGGCCGGTTGGATGCGGCCGATGCGACGGTGGCGGCGCTCGACGCGCGGCTGCAGGCGCTGCAAACCGCGGACGCGCAGCGCGAACGCGCGCTGCGGGAGTTGGCCGTTACGGTGGCCGCGGTGCGGGCCGAGGCCGCGCGCTTGGGCAACGCGGAGGCGTGGCGACTGGCGGAAGCCGAGCATCTGTTGGTCATCGCCAATCAGCGCCTGCGCTTGGGCGGCGATGCGGCGTTGGCGCGGCGGGCGTTGTGGTTAGCGGACGATATTCTGCGGCAGGCGGCGGACCCGGCGCTGGCGACGGTGCGCGCGCGCCTCGCCGAGGAAATCACCGCCCTCGACCAAGCGGCGCCGGCCGATGCGGCCGAGGTGCTGCGCCGGTTGGCGGCGTTGGCGGCCGCGGTGGAAGAATTGCCGCTGGCCGGCGATGCGCTGGCCGGCTTCGATTCGGCCGCGACGGTGCTGGAAACCGGCGCCGCGACGGTGCCGGAAACCGGTGCCGGCGAATCCGAGAACCCATCCACCGGCTGGTTGGCGGCCGGCAAAAATCTACTCTCCGACTTGGGCGCGTTGGTGCAGGTTGAGACCATCGACGCGGAAGCCCGGCCGGTGCTGTCCGCGGAGTTGCGCGCCGCGATTTACGCCAACGCGCGGTTGATTTTGGAGGCCGCGCAACTGGCGTTTTTGCGCGGCGATGAGGCGGTGTACGCCGAGCGCATGGGCGCGGCCGCGGCGTGGGTCACCGCGCATTTCGCCGCTGAGTCGACTGCTGCGCGCGCGTGGTTGGCGGGGTTGGACGAACTGGCGCGGGTGTCGCCGTCGCCGCAGTTGCCGGATATTTCCGGCTCGCTGCAGGCGTTGCGCGCGGCGACTGGCCGCTGAGTCGCGCCGATTCGCGCCGCTGATTGTTCGCCGCCGCCGCGCAAAATTCCCGCCGCACCCGCTAATTCCCCGTCGCCGATTCCCCGCTGCTGATTCTTCGCCGCCACGCCCGCCGCTTCCCCGTCGCCGATTCCGCCGCCGCTAATTTCGCCGTCTTCACCGCCGCCATCGCCGCCGCCCACCCCGTGAAACTCGTCATCACCACCCTCATCACCTTGGGCGCGGCGGTCGGCTTCGTCTTGTTGGCGGTGCAAGACCCCGGCTATGTGGTGGTGGCGCGCGCGCCGCATGTGGTGCGCATGCCGCTGGCGTTTTTCGTGCTGGCAACGGTGGCGCTGTTCGCCGCGCTGTATCTGTCGCTGAACTTCATCGCCGGCGCGGTGCGCGCGCCCGGGCGGTGGCGCGCGTGGCGGGAACGGCGCGGCCGCGCGCGCGCGCAGGCGCACACCGCGCAGGGCTACGCGGGACTGATTGAAGGCGACTGGGCCGAGGCCGAGCGGCAACTTTTGAGCAAAATGCAATACAACCAATCGCCGCTGTTGAACTATCTCGGCGCGGCGTATTCGGCGCAGCAGCAGGGCCACTTGCGCCGCCGCGACCGTTATCTCGACGAGGCGCTGGCGCAGCATCCGAAGCAACGCTTGGCGATTACGCTGACGCGCGCGCGGCTGCACTGCCAGGCCGGGGAGATGGCGCCGGCGCGCGCGGCCTTGGAGGCGCTGCGGCCGAACGCGCCGAAGAGCGCCGCGGCCGCGCGCTTGCTCGCCGACATCTACCGCGCGCAGCAGGATTGGGCGGCGTTGGCGAAGATACTGCCGGCGCTGACGCGGCTGCAGGCGTTCCCGGCCGCGGAGTTGGAAGCGCGCCGGCGCGAGGCGTATGCGCGTTATTTGGCGTTGCCGGGGAAGTCCGGGGGCGCGCCCGGCGCCGCGGTGCGCGCCACCCAAGCGTTCCAATCCCTGCCGCGCGCGGCGCGCAAAGACCCGGCGGTCGTCGCCAACTACTGCGCGCAACTCATCAAAGACGGCGCGCACTTGGCGGCCGAGACGGCCCTGCGCAAGGCGTTGAACCGCGACTGGAACGCGCAGTTGGCGGCGTTGTACGGCCAAGCCGAGGCCGACGCGGACGCGCAAATCCAGGCCGCGGAAGCGTGGGCAAAAAAATACGGCGAGCGCCCGGAACTGACCCTGGCGCAGGCGCGGCTGCACCGCCGCGCGCGCCGGCCCGAGCAAGCGCGCGGCCTGTTCATGCGCGCGGTGGCGAACGGCGCGCCCAACCCCGCGCGCGCCGAACTCGGCGCGTTGCTGGAGGAAATGGGCGACAAAGACGCCGCGCTGCGATGCTACCGCCAAGGCCTCACCGCCCCGCCGCCGCCCATCTCCGCCGCGCTCCCGCCGCCCCCGCCACCCGAGCCCGACCCCCCGCCGACACCGCCCGCAACCACCGACACCGACACCCCGACCGTCATGCCGGCAGTGCGCTAACGCGGCCGCGCCGCCGCGGTGGTTCAGCGAAAAATTTTCCCCGCCCCGCGGCCACGCTTGACACCGCGGCCGGGCTGTGCGATAAACCCGCTTGTCACAATTGCAGAAAACCCGCGTTAGCCGGGTTGCCTGCCGAATACCACAGCACCAAACCCGGCGGACTAATTACCCGCCGCGCGAATAGGCGGGGCTTTCAATGTTTTCTGCGATTGTGACAACGGCCCGGCGCCGTTGCGCCGGATGATTCGACCGTCAACCGGAGCAAACATGTCCACAACCGCGCCGTTATCCGTTCTGGAATATGCCGCCGCCTTGCCCATGGCTTTCGCCTTGGGGGCGCACCGCGGCCGGCCGCTGGACGGCCGGTTCGGCGGCGACCGAGCAACGGTTCGATTTTGACGGGGAATGAGATGAATCATTTCAACGATTTGGATTGGCGCGGCGGCGTTTTGCTGCCGGGCATGATGGTTGTCCTCGGCGGCTGCGCATCGCTCCCGGACGACAAACAATCGGCCGCCGCACCGCAAGAGACCGTCTCGACTTATCCGTATAACGATGATGTTATCGGCGAGGCGTTGGCGGTTTCCCCGCATGCTGCCGACGCATGGAATGATGAGTCCGATGAAGCGGACCCGGTTCTTGATGCCGAATTAAACGCCGGCGGCGAGACAAAACCGGGCGCGGTTGTCATCAACATCACGAAAATCGAGCGTGAACCGCAACCTGCGCCGGAACAGGATGAATCCGCGCGCCAAATTGATTCGAAGCCGGAACCGAAAACCATGGCGGATGCGCGTTACGGTACGGTGAGTTGCATCATCACTTTTGACGGCCGGCGTTATGACGACAAACTCTCCGCCGACTTGTTGCCGGACATGCAAACCATCGCATCGGAATCATCGTCGTTTTTTATTTCCAAGGTGTTTGCATCCGCGGCGCGGGACATACCGACGTTTATGAAAGATGATTTTCCGGCCGCCGGTCAAGATGGCGACGCCGAGAGTCACCGCCATGACTTGAAGGATTATCTGCCGGGCTACAAAAACGCGGTTATGCGCATGCGCGCCGGAAAACATTTTCTGGCGATTGCTCCGGTGTCGATTTTGCATAATCGACGCGTGGCGACCTCCGATTCCACCGTCATGGTTTACCAAAAGGCGGGCGGAAAGTGGGTGGCGCAAGAAACGCTGGACGGCATGTCGGTCTCGTATCCGGCCGCGCATGACAAATCGCTGGCGTTGTTTCGCTGGAAAGCGAACGAAGACGCGGTCAAGCGCGGCGGAATTTTAGGGGTGGATGTTTTGGTGCGTCAATTCACAAAGCGGGATTTCGGCAAGTTGCACGATTTCCCGGGGCGGGTTTTTTATCTGGAGCGGGGAGAGATTCATACATGGAAAACCCACTTTTCCATAAAACTTCCCAACGACATTAACCCTCAATGGAGGTTTTTCTGATGATCGGCAACTGGCTCAGTTGGCACTGGCTGAATATTCGCTCGGCTTTCGTGCTGTTGTTGCGGCGAAAGGTCCGCAACGACATTGCGGACCCGAACTCGCCGGAGAAGGTCGGCGCCCAAGAGCGGGATTTTGAGGGCAAAAAGCCGACCAAGTACGAAAAGGCGCTGGCCGGAAATTACCTGACGTTCGAGGGCGACTTCGGGCAAATCCGAAGAATGAACAACTATTTCTGGTCGCTCGCCATTCTCTGCGCGATTGGCTACGGCCTTTGGCATGCGGTGGGCGCGCCGGGCGAGTATGTCGAAAATCGCGGCGTCGATTGCCCGCCGGACAGCGGGTTTTGGGATTGCCTCAGCATCTATGTGGAGCGGTTTTCCAATGTGCCGCTGCTGTTTTTGATGGGGTTAATCCTGTTGTTTGTGACCGCGGTAACGGTGTATGAAATCAGGCGCGGCAAAGGCGAGAAAGTGACGAAAGACGATTTCGAGAAGGGCAAAAAATGGCTGGAGTTGCTGCACGAGGATTCGCGCGAACTGACGCCGTGGTGGTTGTTTTTAGTGCTGCTGCTGTTTTTGCTGCTTGAGGCCGCCGCCATCACGCTGATTGCGTCCGCGTTCGTCGCCGACTTCACGCGCGCGGCCGAGCGCTGGGTCGGTGTTTTTGTCGGAATCGTATGCGCCAGCGTACTCGGCTGGCTGGTGCACCATGCGGGCAAACAACTGTACCGCATGAAAAAGATAAAGAGCATGGACGAACGGCTGCCAAAGGAAAGCAAGAGCCAAATTACGCGCATCGACTCCAGCGTCAATTTTTCCGACCGGCACAAGCCCTGGTATTTGGCGGTGTCCGTCATCGTTGTGCTGGGGCTGGTTTTGCTGGCGTTTACGCAGCGCTACAACCTGAACATCGACATTATTGAGGGCGAGTTTATCGAGGCGACAAGAGGCGACTTGTTTGATGATGACATCCCCGATGAAGTCCAGGAACTCGAGGACGACAACCAACTGGCGGTCGCTTCGCGCGCCGTCGAGCGGCAAAAGAGGGGGTTGCTTGCCGCTTTGACGCTGCTCAGCATGATTTTTATTCTGGTGAATTTTTTCGGCGGTTACCTTGGATACCGGTACAGCCTGTACTGCGACAAGAGCGAAAAGTCATACCGGGATATACGCACATATTCGAAATGGAAAGGCTCGCAGGAAGAGTTTGAACTCGCCCGAAAGGCGGACAAAGAGAGATTGCATGCCAAAGCCGACGGCGCGCTGAGCAAATACTTCGACAATCTTGTGAAAGCCGCGAACAAAGTCAGCGCGCATACCAATCTGCACGCCAAACTGGAAAAGCGCGGGGAGTGGAGCGTGGAAAAGCACAAGGCGCTTTCCTCAGGCGAATGAATTCTCCGGCGTCGCTGAAACATCATCCGCGGCATGCGCGCCGCGCCGCCGGCGCGCGCAAAAACGCCTTGAACGCACTCAAGACATCGCTGGTTGCCGGTTTAGGACTGCTGCTTCCGGCATGGTCCGCGGCCGCATTTGAAGTGCCTTTTCCAAAATCGTCGTATCAAGCGGTTGGCGGAAAGGCCGGGTTGCCGGGCGAGCCGCGCGGGGTTTTGTTTGTGCTGATGGATGAAACCACAAGTTTGAATGAACATCCGAAAGTACCGCGCTCGGTGCAGGAATTGGCGGTGAATTGGTTGTCGCCGGGGCGGGCGGTGCAAGTGATTCGGTTTTCGGCATATGTGCCGGGGCGGAGCGCCGAAATCGTAACCGGCGGGCTGCTTGACCATGAACCCTCGGATGATTTTATCGACAACATAAAACGAAGCGCGCGCGTAAAATTTTACCGCCTGCACAAAAGGCAGGCGCATGCGGCGAAAGCGCAGACCGCCAAAGCGATTCGGAAAGTGTTTAACGCATACAGCACCAGCATCCCGAAGTCTGAAATCTTGTTTAACATGCATCGGCTGAGCGCGCATATCAGAGAGTACAAAGCGCCGCAAAAGATTATCCTGCTGGTCTCGGACATGCTGGAGAACTCTTCCGTGACCAGTTTTTACCTGGCCGGCGGGGTTCGTAAAATTGACCCGGAAACGGAAATTGAAAAAGCGAAAAGCGAGGGGTTGATTGGTGATTTTGGGGAAAATGTTCGCGTGTATGTTGTCGGGCTCGGGTTTGGAGCAAAGGGCTATTTGGATTCCGACCGGGTGAGCAGACTGAAAACATTCTGGCAACGGTATTTTGAGAATGGAAACGCCACTGTGGAGGAATTTGGCACGCCGCTGCTTTTCGGGGAATTGGAGTAGTTGCCCTTTCATGGGTTGCCGGGCGCCAACTTAACGGACCACGCCGCGGCAGGAGAGGCGAATAAATGGCGGGAATTCTCCATCGCCACGCCGGGCCCCGACCCGGAGTCCCTCATTGCCACTCTGGTGGCAACCGGAGTCCAGAGTCTTTAAGTACGGTACCGGCGCGAAGCGGCCCACGCGGTGGTGACGGACGAGCCGGCGATGGACTCTAATTCGCAATTCCTGATGGTAGAAAAACAGGAAGCGCAGCGACTATATTCCGCGGATTCAACAAGCAACTGCAACGCCTCAATCTGGGGGAGGGCGAGTTGCGGTAGCATCGTCTTTCAC
>JAPPPS010000142.1 GCA_028817405.1 Gammaproteobacteria bacterium | reverse complement strand
TGATTATGGACGAAGTGTTCGGGCGGAAGAATTTTAGAAATGAAATCGTTTGGTGTTACCGCGGCTCCAGTTACCCGAAGAAAGACTTTGGCCGCCGCCACGACATCATCTTTCGTTACACCGCCGGCAATGATTACCTGTTCAACTTGGATGATGTGCGGGATGAATACGCGCCGGCGACCAAGCAACGATTCAAGCACTACATCGGCAATGTTAGAAAAAGCGGCGACTACGGCGAGCAGTCGATGCATCCGAAGGGCAAGCATCCGGACGACTGGTGGGAACTTCAACCGATTGCGCCATCGTCAAGAGAACGACTCGGCTACCCCACGCAAAAACCGCTGGCGTTGTTGAAGCGCATCATCACCGCCAGCAGCGACCAAGGCGGCTTGGTGCTGGACCCGTTCTGCGGCTGCGGCACCACCGTCGAAGCCGCGCATCAACTCAAGCGCGACTGGATTGGCATCGACATCTCATCCTACGCGATTGAAGTCATTCGGCGCGAGCGCATGAAAGACATGCGCATCGATTTGGCCGGCGTGCCGAAAGACTTGAAAGGCGCGGCTGATTTTTCCGCGCGCAAACCGTTTGATTTTGAGAAATGGGCGGTCACGCGCATTCGCGGTTTTGCGCCCAACACCGTGCAGCGCGGCGACGGCGGCATCGACGGTCGCGCGTTGATTTTCGGCGCCGAACAAGGCAACGATTTGTGCATCGCGCAAGTCAAAGGCGGCAAGCCCGCCATCGACGCGTTGCGCGCGTTCGCCAACATCATCGCCGGCGGCAAAGCGGCCATCGGCGTTTTCATCACGCTGCGGAGATGGGACACGCCGGCGGTGCGACAATGCATCGCCGATGCGGGGACAATGAAGATTGGCGAGACCGCGTTTAACCGTCTGGTGATGTACAGCATCGACGACCATTTCCGCGGCCTCGAGCCCAAACTCCCGCCGCTCGCGCACCCGCGCACCGGCAAGGCGTTCCAGGCCGAACTGACGCCGCAAGCGCCGGATGAACGGCATTCAACCCCATCCACGCCGGCATGACCTTCCTCCAATTCGCCTTCTATTGCTTCGCCGCGGTGCCGGTTTTTTCCGCGCGTGGGGCAGCGCGTTGTCGCAGCATTGCAAGCCGAGGTCTGATAGCATGAAGAAAAACACCCTTTACTACGGCGATTGTTTGGAAGTGATGGAAGAATTCGACGAGCGCAGCGTCGATTTGATTTATCTCGACCCGCCGTTCAACAGCAAAGCCGACTACAACATCATCTTCGGCACGCAGCGCGGCGACGACGACCCGGACGACCTCGCGCAACTCACCGCCTTCACCGACACCTGGGAATGGGACGCCGACGCGCAGCGCCGCGTCGACTCCATCATGAGCGCCATCGCGCATCCGGCGCACCGCGCCATGCGCGCGTTCAAAGAAATCTATCCGGACGGCAGCGGCATGCTGTCGTACCTGTCATACATGGCCGAGCGCCTGGCGGTGATGCCGCGCCTGCTGAAGAACAGCGGCAGCATTTATCTGCATTGCGACCCGACCGCATCGCACTACCTGAAACTGATTATGGACGAGGTGTTCGGGAAGAGTAATTTCAGAAACGAAATCGTCTGGGGGTATAAATCCGGCGGGGCGACCAAAAAATGGTGGGCGAAAAAACACGATGTGTTGTTTTACTACGCCAAAAACGCGAAGCAGGTTTACTTTCAGACCATCAAAGAAAAATCCTATAACCGGGATTTTAAACCCTATCGATTTAAGGGGGTGGACGAATACGAAGACGAGACCGGCTGGTATACTTTGGTGAACATGAAAGATGTTTGGCAAATCGATATGATTGGCCGAACCTCAGCGGAACGACTCGGCTACCCCACGCAAAAACCCCTGGCGTTGTTGAAACGCATCATCACCGCCAGCAGCGACCAAGGCGGCTTGGTGCTGGACCCGTTCTGCGGCTGCGGCACCACCGTCGAAGCCGCGCATCAACTCAAGCGCGACTGGATTGGCATCGACATCTCATCCTACGCGATTGAAGTCATTCGGCGCGAGCGCATGAAAGACATGCGCATCGATTTGGCCGGCGTGCCGAAAGACTTGAAAGGCGCGGCTGATTTTTCCGCGCGCAAACCGTTTGATTTTGAGAAATGGGCGGTCACGCGCATTCGCGGTTTTGCGCCCAACACCGTGCAGCGCGGCGACGGCGGCATCGACGGTCGCGCGTTGATTTTCGGCGCCGAACAAGGCAACGATTTGTGCATCGCGCAAGTCAAAGGCGGCAAGCCCGCCATCGACGCGTTGCGCGCGTTCGCCAACATCATCGCCGGCGGCAAAGCGGCCATCGGCGTTTTCATCACGCTGCGGAGATGGGACACGCCGGCGGTGCGACAATGCATCGCCGATGCGGGGACAATGAAGATTGGCGAGACCGCGTTTAACCGTCTGGTGATGTACAGCATCGACGACCATTTCCGCGGCCTCGAGCCCAAACTCCCGCCGCTCGCGCACCCGCGCACCGGCAAGGCATTCCAGGCTGAACTGACGCCGCACCCCAACCGTTAACCCGAGGATTCAGCAATGAAGAGAACGCATGTGACACAACCGATTTTGCGCGCCGCGGTCTGCCTGTTGGGCATGCTTGCGGTCATGCCCGCGCCCGCCGAACGGTTTGAACCGTCGACCTACAAAATCTATGTCCGCGACTGGTGCTACGGGCCGTGCATCGTGATTGAAGGCGGCATGAACCGCGGCATCGCCGCGGCCTTTGAGAAGATCGCGGACCAACACCCGCACATCGACAAGGTGTGGCTGTGGAGCGGCGGCGGCTGGGTCAAGAGCGGTTTTCACTTGTACCGCGCGATTAAAAAACGCGGCATGGACACCGTGGCCAAGTCGTGCCAGTCGGCCTGCATGACCGCTTTCATGGGCGGCGAACGCCGCTTGTTGGTGCCCGGCTCTTGGGGGCTGGGCTTCCACCAGGTCAACACCGACTTCGGCGTCGACCACTACACCCGGCGCAGCCAGAACCGCACCCGCTACATGTTCAAAAAGCGCGGCGTCGAAAAATGGTTTCTCAAAAAGATGTACCAAGCGCGGCCGCAAGGCATGTGGTATCCGAGCGGCGACGAGTTGCTGGACGCCGGCGTAATCACCCACCTCGCCGACGCCGACGGCAACCTCCGCGACCGCGACGGCAACTTCATCCACCGCGACAGCGTCCAGCAATAACCGTCATGGACTTCCTCCAACCCGCCTCCGTTGCTTCGCCGCGCCGGTTTTTGCCGCGCGCCGGGCGGCGTGTTGTCGCAGCATTGCAAGCCGAGGTCTGATAGCATGAAGAAAAACACCCTTTACTACGGCGATTGTTTGGAAGTGATGGAAGAATTCGACGAGCGCAGCGTCGATTTGATTTATCTCGACCCGCCGTTCAACAGCAAAGCCGACTACAACATCATCTTCGGCACGCAGCGCGGCGACGACGACCCGGACGACCTCGCGCAACTCACCGCCTTCACCGACACCTGGGAATGGGACGCCGACGCGCAGCGCCGCGTCGACTCCATCATGAGCGCCATCGCGCATCCGGCGCACCGCGCCATGCGCGCGTTCAAAGAAATCTATCCGGACGGCAGCGGCATGCTGTCGTACCTGTCATACATGGCCGAGCGCCTGGCGGTGATGCCGCGCCTGCTGAAGAACAGCGGCAGCATTTATCTGCATTGCGACCCGACCGCATCGCACTACTTGAAACTGATTATGGACGAAGTGTTCGGGCGGAAGAATTTTAGAAATGAAATCGTTTGGTGCTACACCGGCCCGAGCAAGGCGAGCCGGTACTTCCCCAGAAAGCATGACTATTTGCTTTTTTACACCAAAAGCGATGAATGGGTGTTCAACGCCGACCGCATCAAGGTGCCGTATATCAAACGCCACACCGGCCGCACCTCCGGGATATTCAAGAAAGCGCACACCCTTTCGAGTCAAGGCAAAATACCGGAAAGTTGGTGGACGCAGTTTTCACCCGTGGGCCGAATCAAAGCGGAACGACTCGGCTACCCCACGCAAAAACCGCTGGCGTTGTTGAAGCGCATCATCACCGCCAGCAGCGACCAAGGCGGCTTGGTGCTGGACCCGTTCTGCGGCTGCGGCACCACCGTCGAAGCCGCGCATCAACTCAAGCGCGACTGGATTGGCATCGACATCTCATCCTACGCGATTGAAGTCATTCGGCGCGAGCGCATGAAAGACATGCGCATCGATTTGGCCGGCGTGCCGAAAGACTTGAAAGGCGCGGCTGATTTTTCCGCGCGCAAACCGTTTGATTTTGAGAAATGGGCGGTCACGCGCATTCGCGGTTTTGCGCCCAACACCGTGCAGCGCGGCGACGGCGGCATCGACGGTCGCGCGTTGATTTTCGGCGCCGAACAAGGCAACGATTTGTGCATCGCGCAAGTCAAAGGCGGCAAGCCCGCCATCGACGCGTTGCGCGCGTTCGCCAACATCATCGCCGGCGGCAAAGCGGCCATCGGCGTTTTCATCACGCTGCGGAGATGGGACACGCCGGCGGTGCGACAATGCATCGCCGATGCGGGGACAATGAAGATTGGCGAGACCGCGTTTAACCGTCTGGTGATGTACAGCATCGACGACCATTTCCGCGGCCTCGAGCCCAAACTCCCGCCGCTCGCGCACCCGCGCACCGGCAAGGCGTTCCAGGCCGAACTGACGCCGCAAGCGCCGGATGAACGGCATTCAACCCCATCCACGCCGGCATGACCTTCCTCCAATTCGCCTTCTATTGCTTCGCCGCGGTGCTGGTTTTCGCCGCGGCCGGGGTGGTGACCGTGCGCAATCCGGTCAAGGCCGCGTTGTTTTTGGTGCTGGCGTTTTTCAGCGCGGCGTGCGTGTGGATTACGCTGGAGGCCGAGTTCCTCGCCATCGTGTTGGTGCTGGTGTATGTCGGCGCGGTGATGGTGCTGTTTTTGTTCGTGGTGATGATGCTGGACATCGACCTCGCCGAACTGCGCGCCGGCTTCGCGCGGTATTTGCCGGTCGGCAGCGTGGTCGCGGTGCTGTTGGTGGTGGAAATCGCGCTGGTGCTGGCGCGCACATTTTCGCCGGAACGTTTCGCCAACCCGCCGCCGCAAGCGGCCGGCCACAGCAACACCCGCGAACTCGGCGAGCAACTGTACACTGTGTACATCTACCCGTTTGAAATCGCCGCGTTCATTTTGCTGGTGGCGATTGTCGCGGCCATCGCGCTGACCATGCGCGCGCGGCAACGCCCGGATGCCAAGCGCATCGACCCCGCGGCCCAAGTACGTACGCGCCGCGAACAACGCCTGCGCATCGTCCAGATGAAACCGCAACGCCGACCCGGCGCGCGCGCATCCGAATCGCCGGGGTCGCCGGAGTCGCCGCAACATCCGGATGCGCCGCAACCGGAATCACCGTCGCCATCATCGCCACCGTCGCAATCAACCGAGTCATCACCGTCATGATTCCGCTGTCGCACTACCTGGCATTAGGCGCGGTGTTGTTCGCGTTGAGCGTGGTGGGGATTTTCCTCAACCGCAAGAATGTCGTGATTCTGTTGATGTCGATTGAGTTGCTGCTGCTGGCGGTCAACATCAACTTCGTCGCGTTCTCGCATTTCTTGCAGGATGTCGCGGGCCAGGTGTTCGTGTTTTTCATTCTCACCGTGGCCGCGGCGGAATCGGCCATCGGCTTGGCGATTCTCATCGTGCTGTTTCGCGCGCGCCGCACCATCAATGTCGAAGAGTTGGACTCGCTGAAAGGATAACCGGATGACCGCCATCTACACCGTCATTCCGCTGGCTTGCCTGGCCGCGGCGTTGATTACCGGCTTGTTCGGCAAACGCATCGGCCGCCGCGCCTCGCATGCGGTCGCCATCGCCGGGGTCGCGCTGGCGTTCGCGCTGTCGCTGGTCGTGTACGCCGATGTGCGCGCCGGCAATTTGTTCAACGACTCCATCTACACCTGGGCGGTCAGCGGCGGCGTGCCGCTGCGCATCGGTTTTATGATTGACGAGTTGAGCGCGGTGATGATGGTCGTGGTCACTTTCGTCTCGCTGATGGTGCATATCTACACCATCGGTTATATGGCCGACGACCCCGGCTACCAGCGATTCTTTTGTTACATCGCGCTGTTCACTTTCGCCATGCTGATGTTGGTGATGGCGAACAACTTCCTGCAGTTGTTCTTCGGCTGGGAAGCGGTCGGGTTGGTGTCGTATCTCCTCATCGGTTTTTGGTATGAGCGCGACAGCGCCACCGCCGCCAACCTCAAAGCGTTCTTAGTCAACCGCGTCGGCGACTTCGGCTTCCTGCTCGGCATCGCCGCGGTGCTGTATCTGTTCGGCTCGCTGGACTACGGCGCGGTGTTCGCCGGCGCCGAAAGAGTCGCGCAGCAGAGCGTCGCCGGTCCGTTCGGCGAATGGCAATGGCTCACGGTCATCTGCCTGCTGCTGTTCGTCGGCGCGATGGGGAAGTCGGCGCAAGTGCCGCTGCATGTGTGGCTGCCGGATTCCATGGAAGGCCCCACGCCCATCTCGGCGTTGATTCACGCGGCCACGATGGTCACCGCCGGCATCTTCATGGTGGCGCGCATGTCGCCGCTGTTCGAGTGGTCGGAGACCGCGCTGTCGGTGGTGTTGGTGGTCGGCGCGAGTACCGCGATTTTCATGGCGCTGGTCGGCTTGGTGCAGAACGACATCAAACGCGTGGTCGCGTATTCCACGCTGTCG
The DNA here is from genome assembly GCA_028817405.1 of Gammaproteobacteria bacterium. Taxonomy (GTDB): domain Bacteria; phylum Pseudomonadota; class Gammaproteobacteria; order Arenicellales; family Poriferihabitantaceae; genus JAHRAW01. The sequence goes on along the minus strand of JAPPPS010000142.1, from coordinate 14,634 downwards.
CAGTTGGGTTACATGACCGTGGCCTTGGGCGTGTCCGCGTACCACATCGCCATCTTCCACCTCGGTACGCATGCGTTCTTCAAAGCGCTGTTGTTCCTCGCCGCCGGCTCGGTGATTATCGCCATGCACCACGAACAAGACATGCGCAAGATGGGCGGCTTGCGCGCGATTATGCCGCTCACATACATCACCGCCGCGGCCGGCTCATTGGCATTGGCCGGCATTCCGCCGTTCGCCGGATTCTTTTCCAAAGACGCGATTATCGAGTCGGCGCGCCACAGCGATTTATGGGGCGCGGGTTATGCATACGTTGCGGTGTTGCTCGGCGTTTTTGTCACCGCGTTTTATTCGTTTCGCATGCTGTTCATGACTTTCCACGGCAAGAGCCGCGCCGATGCGCACACCCGCCGCCACTTGCGCGAGTCGCCGTGGGTGGTGACCGGGCCGTTGTTGGCGTTGGCGGTGCCGTCGGTCGTCGCCGGCTTGATGTTCTTCGAGCCGGTGTTGAACGGCGCGTTGTTCGGCGACTCCATCGTCATCGCGCCGCAGCACGATGCGGCCGCGCAGTTGGTCGCGAGTTATGAAGGCAAGCAAGGCCTCGCGTTGCTGTTCGCCGCGCTGCTGCACGGCATCACCACCGCGCCGTTCTGGCTGGCCGTGGCCGGCATCGGCGGCGCGTGGTATGCCTACTGTAAAAACCCGCAACTGCCGGCCAAAATCGCCGCCGCGGCCGGGCCGTTGTATGCCATCTTGCAAAACAAATACGGCTTCGATGCGTTCTACCAAAAGGTGTTCGCGCGCGGCTCGTTGCGACTCGGCGAAGTTCTGTTCAACCGCATCGACGCCGGCCTCATCGACGACTCCATCGTCAACAACAGCGCGCGCACGGTGAAGTGGTGCGCCGCGGCCGCGCGCAAAGTGCAAACCGGTTTCACCTATCACTACGCCTTCGCCATGATTGTCGGTTTGTTCTGTTTGGTCACCCTCTTCGTCTGGCTGTAAGCGTCGCGCATGAACACTCCCCTGCTCAGCATACTGATTTGGCTGCCCATCATCGGCGGAGTACTGGTACTCGGCGTCGGCGATGCGCGCGGCGACAACAACGGTAACGGCGACGGTAACGGTAACGGCGACGGTAACAACAACGGTGCGCGCGCCGCGTTGGCGCGCAAACTCGCGCTGGGGTTGTCGAGCGCGGTGTTGCTGCTGAGCGTGCCGTTGTATACGCAGTTCGACGCCGGCAGCGCGGCCATGCAATTCACCGAGCATGCGCGGTGGATTGACGCGTTCAACATTCACTACGCGCTCGGCGTCGACGGCATCTCCATGCCGCTGATTCTCCTCACCACGCTGCTGACCGTGGTGGTGGTCGTCGCCGGCTGGCAAGTCATCACCGAACGCGTGGCGCAGTATATGGCGGCGTTTCTCATCATGGAAGGTTTGATGGTCGGCGTATTCTCGGCTCTCGATGCGGTGTTGTTTTATTTGTTCTGGGAAGCGATGTTGATTCCGATGTTCCTCATCATCGGCATCTGGGGCGGGCCGAACCGCATTTATGCAACGATTAAATTTTTTCTTTACACGCTGCTCGGTTCGCTGTTGATGTTGGTCGCGCTGCTGTATTTGTATCACGCGTCCGGCGGCAGTTTCAGCATCCTCGACTATCACCGTCTGCCGCTGGCGTTGACGCCGCAGATTTTCATCTTCCTCGCCTTCTTCGCCGCGTTTGCGGTCAAGGTGCCGATGTTTCCGGTGCATACCTGGCTGCCGGACGCGCATGTCGAAGCGCCGACCGGCGGCTCGGTGATTTTGGCCGCGGTCATGCTGAAGATGGGCGGCTACGGTTTCATGCGTTTCAACCTGCCGGTCACGCCGGACGCCAGCCGCGAACTGGCGTGGCTGATGATTACGCTGTCGCTAATCGCGGTGGTGTATATCGCCTTAGTGGCGCTGGCGCAGCGCGACATGAAAAAACTCATCGCCTACTCGTCGATTTCGCACATGGGTTTCGTCACCCTCGGTTTGTTTTTGTTCAACGCGCATGGTTTTGAAGGCGCGCTGTTGCAGATGATTTCGCACGGCTTCATCTCCGGCGCGTTGTTCCTGTGCGTCGGCGTGTTATACGACCGCATGCACTCGCGCCAACTCGCCGACTACGGCGGCGTGGCGACGCCGATGCCGGTGTTCGCCGCGTTCATGGTGTTGTTCGCGTTGGCAAACGCCGGGCTGCCCGGCACTTCCGGATTCGTCGGCGAGTTGTTGGTTATCCTCGGCGCGTTTCAAGTCAACGCATGGATTGCGGCCGCGGCCGCGCTGACTTTAATCTTCGGCGCCGCGTACACACTGTGGATGGTCAAGCGCGTGGTTTACGGCGCGGTCGCCTCCGACAAAGTCGCCGCGCTCACCGATGTCAACCGCCGCGAAATTTTGTTCCTCGCGGTTCTCGCCGCGTTGGTGTTGTTGGTCGGCGTCTGGCCCGCGCCGCTGCTGGAAGTTATGCACGCCACCCTCGAGCACCTCGCGCAGCACACCGCCGCATCGAAACTGCCATGACCTTCGCCTCTTTGAAAGTCGCCGCGGCGTTGCCGGAAATCTTTCTCGCCGTCGCCGCCTGCGCGATTCTGTTGTTCAGCGCCATCAACTCATCGGACAACCGCGCCGGCCGCGCCTGCTGGTTCGCCGTCGCCGCGTTGTTAATCACCGCGCTGTTGGTCATCGCCGGTTTCCCCGCCGTCGATGCGGCCGCGACCACCGCGTTCAACGCCATGTTCATCGGCGATGCGTTGTCGGCGCTAATGAAAGTCGGCATGTGTTTGTTATGCGCCGCGGCGTTTTTATACGGCCGCGAATACAACCGCGCGCGCGGCATCGCCACTTGCGAGTATTATGTGCTCGGTTTGTTCTCGGCCGCGGGCATGTTGGTGATGGCGTCGGCGAACCACCTGCTCACTTTGTATCTCGGCTTGGAACTCATGTCGCTGTGTTTGTATGCGCTGGTGGCGAGCGCGCGCGAAAACAAATTGGCGTCCGAAGCGGCGATGAAATACTTCGTGCTTGGCGCATTGGCGTCGAGCATTTTGTTGTACGGCATGTCGTTGTTATACGGCTTGACCGGCGCGCTGGAGTTGCCGGCGATTCGCGCAGCGTTGGTCAGCGCCGCGGACGCGGACGCCGTCGACCCCGCGCTGGCGCTGGCGGTGGTGTTCATCGTGGTCGCGCTGGCGTTCAAACTCGGGGCCGCGCCGTTTCACATGTGGTTGCCGGATGTGTACCACGGCGCGCCGACTTCGACCACCGCGTTCCTGTCGGCCGCGCCGAAAATCGCCGCGTTCGCCGTCGTGCTGCGCTTGTTGGCCGACGGCCTCGGCGACTTGACCGGCGTGTGGCAGTCGATGCTGATTATTCTGGCGCTGCTGTCGGTCGCGGTCGGCAACTTCATCGCCATCGCGCAACACAATCTCAAACGCATGCTCGCCTACTCCGCGGTCTCGCACATGGGATTCTTTTTGTTCGGCATCGCGGCCGGCAACGCGGCCGGCTACAGCGCGTCGCTGTTTTATGTTTTGATTTACGCGGTGATGAGCGTCGGCGCGTTCGGCGCGGTGCTGTGTTTGGCGCGCGACGGCAGCGAGTTCGAGCGTCTCGACGACTTGCGCGGCTTAAGCAAACGCCAGCCGCGCATCGCTTTGTTGATTTTGATTCTCATGCTGTCGATGGCCGGCATTCCGCCGACCGCCGGCTTCTTCGCCAAACTCGCGGTCATCCAAGCGTTGGTCGGCGCCGGCTTGGTGTGGGTGGCGGTGGCCGCGGTGCTTCTCGCGGTGGTCGGCGCGTTCTACTACTTGCGCGTGATTAAACTCATGTACTTCGATGCGCCGGCTGATGATGCCATGGACTTGGCGCCGGCCATCGCCGACCGGCCCGCGCATGTGTTGTTGGCGTTCAACGCGCTCATCATCATCGCCATCCTGCCGTGGATTGGCGCGTTGATTGCATTGTGCAACGCGGTGATTGCGGCCGCGGTTTAACCGCGCGCGCGGTGTTGACGGTGTTGGTCGCGTGAAAAAAATCCACTTAGGACTGTTGTTCGGCGGGCGTTCCTGCGAGCACGAAGTGTCGGTGATTTCGGCGCGGTCGATTCTGCAAGCCATCGACCGCGGCAAGTACGAAGTCAGTTTGATTGGCATCGACAAAACCGGGCATTGGCATTTGGCGGAAGATTTTGACGCGTTGTTGGACGGCGGTACAGTGAAACCGTTGCCGCGCATCGACGCCGATGACTCAACCGTCGCCGGCAACTCGGTCACCCTCGCTTTACACAACCACGGCAACTTGTCCCCGGCCGGCCGCGGCGCCGAGCGCAAACCGTTGCCGGCCCTTGATGTCATATTCCCGGCATTGCACGGCACTTTCGGCGAGGACGGCGCATTGCAAGGCGTGTTCGAGATGGCGGGGATTCCGTATATCGGCTGCGGCGTCGCGGCCTCGGCCGCGGCCATGGACAAATCGCTGGCGAAGAAAATCTTCCGCGCCGCCGGCATTCCGCAAGCGCCGCACATCGACGCCACCGCCGAGCAGTGGCGATGCGCGCCGGCCGGCATCGTTGAACGCAGCGAAGCGCAACTCGACTGGCCGGTGTTCGTCAAGCCGGCCAACCTCGGCTCCAGCATCGGCATCAGCAAAGCGCGCGACCGTGACGGTTTGCGTACCGCCATCGAGTTCGCGCTGCGTTTCGATTCCAAAATCGTCATCGAGCAGTCGCTGGAAAACTGCCGCGAAATCGAATGCGCGGTGCTCGGTCACGCGCATGATGCGCGAGCATCAACGGTCGGCGAGATTATCCCCGGCGCCGAGTTCTACGATTACACCACCAAATATCTCGACGACAAATCCGAGTTGGTGGCGCCGGCCGAAGTGCCGGCCGCGGTCGCCGAGCGGGTGCGCGAACTGTCATTAGCCGCGTTCCGCGAAATCGGCGGCGACGGTTTGGCGCGCGTCGACTTCCTGGTCGCGCGCGACGACGGTGCAGTGACGCTGAACGAAATCAACACCATGCCCGGCTTCACCCCCATCAGCATGTATCCGAGATTGTGGGCCGCCAGCGGCGTGCCGTATCCGCAACTCATCGACCGCTTGATTACACTCGCGCTGCAAACCCACCGCGCGAAAGCGCGGTTGCAACGCGAAGTGCCGTCATTCCGTGCGGTAGAGAAATAAGGAGCGTAGCGACTATATTTCTCACCGATACGGAATCCAGAGTCTTTAATTGACCCGGTCCAGTCGCCACGGACGGCAATTCGCAAGGCGGCGGGGATTTCATAAATCGCGGGGACGCTCAATCGCCACTCCGGGCACGACCCGGAGTCCAGAGTCTTTATCTTCCGTCGCTGCCTCGCGACTCAATTAAAGACGCTGGACTCCGGCTGTCGCCGGAGTGGCAGTGAGTGCGCCCGCTTAACAACCTGCGGGCGTGGCGGTAGGGGCGTGGCCATCATGCGCGGCGATGAAGTTACTCATCACGCGCATAAACGCGTTTGCCGTTTTTGTAGACCGCGCGGTGGTGACGGTGTTCGGCCGCCATGTTGATGTCGTGCAGCGGGTTGCCGTCGATGACGAGGAGGTCGGCCGGCGCGCCGGCTTTGATTACGCCGTGTTCCAAACCCATCAAGTCCGCGGCGTTGGCGCAGGCCGCGGTCAGCGCATCCGCGGGGGCGATGCCGCAGTCAACCATGTGCGCGAGTTCGCGCGCGTTGTCGCCGTGGCGGTTGAACGGCGTGCCGGCGTCGGTGCCCATCGCGAGGTTGCCGCCGGCTTGGTAATACGCCTGCACCGATTCGCGGTGGCGCACCGCCACGCGCGCGGTTTTTTCGACGATGAATTCCGGGATGCCGGCGTCGGCGTGGTCGAGAATGTTGCGCAGCGCCGACAGCGTCGGCACCAAGTACACGCCGGCCGCGCGCATCTCGTTCACGCATTGTTCGTCCATGAAAATGCCGTGCTCGATGGAGTCGATGCCGCCGCGCACCGCGTTCAAAATGCCTTCGGTGCCTTGCGCGTGGCTGGCGGCGCGACGGTGGAAACGATGCGCTTCACCGATGCCCGCGGCCATTTCCGCGGCCGAGTAGTGCGCGTCTTCGGGGTTGACGCCGGGCGTCATCACGCCGCCGGTGGCCATGATTTTCACCAAGTCGCAGTTCGCGTGAATCTGCTCGCGCACCGCCTTGACCACTTCATCGCAACCGTCCGCGACCCGCCCCCAGCGGTTGCCGTGGCCGCCGGTCATGCAAATCATCTTCCCCGCCGCGTGAATCGTGGGGCCGTCGAACACGCCGCTTTTAATCGCGTCGCGCGCCGCGAACTCGAGGTAGTCCTTGCCGCCGCAGTCGCGCAGCGCGGTGATGCCGCGGCGCATCGACAGTTGCGCTTGCTGCAGCGCGACCAACGCGATGGCCCCGGGTTGGAGTTTGGACAGCGCGGTCACCGGGTCGGCGCCGCCTTGATAGCATAAATGCACATGGCAGTCGGTCAGACCCGGCAGCAAGGCGCCGCCGCCGGTGTCGACCACTTCGACCGCGTCACCGTTGTCGCCGTTGAGACCGTCGAATTCCCCGCGCGATGCGACGCGCGCGATGCGGCCGTCCTCGACCAACACCGCCAAGCCGTCCGCGCATTGGCCGCGGCCGTCAAAAACATAACCGCCGGTGAATAATGTTTTCATCTCATCAACCTCTTCAGTTTGGGTTGTCGCCATCGCCGCCGTCGCCGGAAAGTATATCCAACTTCGGCATCAAGTCGAGCAAGTGGCGGGTGTACTCATGCCGCGGCGCGGTGAACAATGTTTCGGTGTCGTTGACTTCGCGCAGGCGGCCGCTTTTCATCACGCCGACGCGGTCGCACATCTGCCGAATCACCGGCAAGTCATGGCTGATGAACAGCATGGTCAAGCCGAGTTCCTGCTGCAAGTCTTTCAACAGGTTTAAGATTTGCGCTTGAATCGACACATCCAACGCCGAAGTCGGTTCGTCGCAGACCAAAAACCGCGGACGCGTCGCCAGCGCCCGGGCGATGGAGATGCGCTGGCGCTGGCCGCCGGAGAATTCATGAGGGAAACGCGGCGCCGCGGCGCCGCCTAAGCCGACATAATCCAGCAAGTCGAGAACGATGGCGCGCAGTTGTGCGCCTTCGGCCATGCGGTGAAACCGAATCGGTTCGGCCACGATGTCGCGCACTCGCATGCGTCCGTTCAGCGACGAGAACGGGTCCTGAAACACCATCTGCATCTGGCGGCGCAGACGGTTCAACGCGCGGCGCGAACCGCGCGCATCCAACGGTACGCCGGCGAATCGAATGCGGCCCGCATGCGGCGCGTGAATGCCGCAAATCAAACGCCCGATGGTGGATTTGCCGGAGCCGGATTCGCCGACCAAGCCGAACACTTCGCCGCGGCGGATGCTGAACGAGACATCGTCGACCGCATCCAAATAACGTCGCCGCGACTTGAACACCGACGGCACGGTGGTGAAGCGCATGCACAAGTTTTCCAACTCGACCAAGGCCGCGTTTGATGCATTGCTTGAATCAACACCACTGTCACCGTCACCGTCACCGTCACCGTCGCCATCAAAACTGCGGCGTTGACCGAGCCAGTGAGTTTTAACATCCAACCTTCGCGCGGTCGATTCAACCGTCGCGTGTTGCTGCACCAACCGAAACCGTGCGGTCTTGCGGTCCGGGCGCGGAATCGCGGCGATTAAACTCTTGGTGTATGCATGCGCCGGGCGCGCCAACACTTGCGCGGTGGCGCCGGTCTCCACCACCGCGCCGCAATACATCACCGCCACGCGGTCGGCGATTTCCGAAATCACCCCGATGTCGTGAGTGATGATGAGCATGCCGAGCGCGCGCTCGCGCACCAACTGGCGCATCAAGTCGAGGATTTGCGATTGAATGGAAACATCCAGCGCGGTGGTCGGCTCATCAGCCAACAGCACTTCCGGCTGCGCGCATAAACTGAGCGCAATCACCGCGCGCTGGCGCATGCCGCCGGAGAATTGATGCGGATACTGTTTGATGCGCGCGCTCGGTTCCGGGATGCCGACCGCGTCCAGCAGTTCCACCGCGCGCCGCTGCGCCGCGGACTCGGTCATGCCGAGGTGCGCGGTGATGGTCTCGAGCAGTTGCGCTTCAATGGTTTGCAGCGGGTCGAGCGAGGTCAGCGGGTCTTGGAAAATCATGCCGATGCGCCGCCCGCGGATGGCGCGCATGGCCGGCAAGCGCAGCGCGTCGATGCGCCGGCCCGCGAGATACACTTCGCCCGATGCCATCCGCCCCGGCGGGTCGAGAAGACCGATGACGGCGTTGGCGATGGTGGACTTGCCGGCCCCGGACTCGCCGACCACGCCGAGGATTTCGCCCTTCGCCAACGCCAGCGACACATCGCGCGCCGCCACCAAGTTGCCGCGACGGCCCGGGAACTCCACGGTCAAACCGCGGATGTCGAGCAGCGGCGTAGACGGTGATGCGCCGGCGTTTTGTTCAACGGTGTTTTGCATGTTCGATGCCATCGACTCCATTGACTCAACGCAACTTTGGATTGAGCGCATCGCGCAGCCAGTCGCCGAGGAAGTTGACCGCCAACACCAACACAATCAACGCCAGGCCGGGGAAGACCGTAATCCACCATTCGCCGGAGAACAAATAATCGTTGCCGATGCGAATCAATGTGCCAAGCGACGGTGAAGTGGGCGGCACGCCGACGCCGAGGAAACTGAGCGTGGCCTCGATGATAATCGCCAGCGCCAGTTGAATCGTGGCGATAACCAACACCGGGCCCATGACATTCGGCAGGATGTGACGGAACACGATGAGCGTGTCCGGCAGGCCGGTCACTTGCGCGGCGAGAACATATTCTTTGGTGCGCTCGACCAAAGTCGAGCCGCGCACGGTGCGCGCGAACTGCACCCAAAAACTCAAACCGATGGCGACAATCAGCACCAGCACCGCGAGTTCTTCATGCGCGCCGCGCGGCAAGATGCCGCGCACCACGCCGTCGATTAACAACGCGACTAAAATCGCCGGGAACGACAGTTGAATGTCGGCGATGCGCATCAACACCGCGTCCAACCAGCCGCCTTTGTAGCCGGCGATGAGGCCGACCAACACGCCGATGAGCATCGCCATGATGACCGACAGGAAGCCGACAAGCAGCGAGATGCGACTGCCGTATAAAATGGTCGAGAACACATCGCGCCCTTGGTCATCGGTGCCGAACAAATAGGCGACGCTGCCGCCTTCGGCCCACGCCGGCGGCCGCAGCGCGTCCAACAAATCGATGCTTGCCATGTCGAACGGGTCGTACGGCGCGACTTGCGGCGCGAACAACGCCACCAAAAACATCAACGCGGTGATGGCGGCCGAGGTCATGACCAGCGGCGAGTGTTTGAAGTCCCACCACAAGTCGCTGTCGAGAAAACGCGCCATGGCGCCGGGCGCGGTTGACGGTTCAGTTGACGGTTGAGTCGACGGTTGATTCGATGATGGCGTCGACGGTGGCGGCGATGCCGGCATCGACGACGCGGCCGGCGCATCGACCGGCGGGTTGAATTCAGGCGCGGCGTTCATGGCTAACTCAACCGCAACCGCGGGTCGATGGCGTAGTACAAAATATCCACCACCAAGTTGATGATGACGAACAACAAACCGATGAGCATCAGATACGCGGCCATCACCGGAATGTCGACTTCGTGAATCGCGTGAATGAACAGCAAGCCCATGCCGGGCCATTGAAACACGCTCTCGGTGATGATGGCGAACGCGACGATGGAGCCGATTTGCAAACCGATGACGGTAATCACCGGCACCAAGGTGTTCTTCAACGCATGCCCGAAGTTAACCGCGCGCGCCGCCAAGCCGCGGGCATGCGCGAATTTAATGTAGTCGGCGCGCAGCACTTCCAGCATCTCGGCGCGCACCAAGCGCACGATGAAAGTCATTTGAAACACCGCCAAGGTGACGGCCGGCAAAATCAGCGACTTGATGCCGCTTAATGTCAGCAAGCCGGTCGTCCAGCCGCCGACATCGACCACTTCGCCGCGCCCGAAAGTCGGCAGCCAGTTCAGCGTGACGCCGAAGATGAGAATCAAGAAGATGCCGATGAGAAAAGTCGGCAGCGACACGCCGATGAGCGACAGCGTCATGAACGCGCGGCTCAGCCAACTATGGCGTTTCAGCGCGGTGTAGACGCCCATCGGAATGCCGATGAGGAGCGCCAGCAGCGCCGACACCGCGGACAGTTCGATGGTGGCGGAGAACCGCTCCCAAATCAATTCATCGACCGGCCGCCGCTGCCGGTAGGAATGCCCGAAGTTGCCGCGCGCCGCGTTGCCGATGAAGCGACCGAACTGCACGAACACGCTGTCGTTCAAGCCGAGTTCTTCCTTCAACGCCTCGCGCTCCGCCAGCGAGGTGTCCTGCCCGGTCATGTTGTTGACCGGGTCGCCGACGAACTGAAACAGCGCGAACGCAATCAGCCCGACCGCCAACATAACGCCGACCGCTTGCAGCAAGCGGCGCGCGATGAAGAAGAACACGGTTAAGCGCGAAGCGAATTAACGGTGACGGTGACGGTGACGGCGACGGTGACGGTGACGATAACGGTGACGACGGTGACGCGCATCCATGCGCGCGCCACCGTTAACCGTTACCGCGCGTCACCGCGCGACGGTACGGCCCGCGCGCGTCACTCCACCACCACATAACGCAAGTCAAGCACATTATCCGGGCGTTGCGTCACCGCAATGCCGTCGCGCACACCCCATGACAGCGGCTGCTGGTGCAGCGGCAAGTAGCCGACTTCGCGTTGCACGATGCGCGTCGCCGCGTCAATCAGCGATTGGCGCGCGTCGGCGTCGGTCTCGGAGCCGATGCCGTCAGCCAAGCGGTCGACTTCCGAGTTGCAGTAGTTGCCGAGATTGAACTGGCCGCGTTTTTGTTCCGAGTTCTGACACGACAACAGATTCTGAAACACATTGTAAACATCGATACTGCCGGGCGTCCAACCGAGAAGATAAAAACTGGTGTCGTAGCCGCCTTGCGCCAGCACCTTGGCGAAATACTTCGACTTCGGCTGCGCCAACAAATCCACCGTCACGCCGACCCGCGCCAACATGCCGGCCACCGCTTGGCAGATTTTCTCGTCGTTGACATAACGGTTGTTCGGGCAGTCCATGGTCACTTCAAAACCGTCCGCATAACCGGCCGCGGCCAGGAGTCGTTTCGATTCTTCCGGGTCGTATTCGTACGGGGTGTTGGTTGCCGCGCGGTAGCCGCTGATTTGCGGCGCCCACAACAGCCCGGACGGCGTCGATGCGCCGCGCATAATGGTGCGCTTAATCGCATCGAGGTTAATCGCATGCGCGAACGCCTTGCGCACCCGCATGTCCTTGAACGGATTCTTGCCTTTGATGTTGGAGTACAGCAACTCGTCGCGCCCTTGGTCCATGCCGAGGAAGATGGTGCGCGCCTCGGGCCCGGTCAGCGCGCGCACGCCGGCGGTGTTGTCGAGACGGTTCCAATCCTGCACCGGCACCGGATACGCCAAGTCGATTTGCGCCGACAGCAACGCCGCGACGCGCGTCGCGGCTTGCGCGATGGGCGTGAAAATCACTTCCGTGACATTGCTGTCGATGTCGCCCCAGTAATTATCGTAGCGCCGCAGCACCGTCTTCACTTCCGGTTGACGCTCGGTCACGGTGAACGGGCCGGTGCCGTTGGCGTTGAGCGTTGAATACGCGTTCTCGCGCCCGGCGGTGCGCGGGCTGGCCGGCTGCGTGGAATCGTTCGCCTCCGACCATTCCTTGTCCATCACATACATATAAACCATCTCGCGCGCCAAGGTCGGCTGCGGCGCATCGGTCACCGCTTCCACGGTGTAATCATCGATGCGGTTGATGGCGCTGATTAAACCGGCGCGCGATTTCTGGTCGGAGCCGTCGGCAATCATGCGCCGCCATGAAAAAATCACATCGTCGGCGTTGAACGAATTGCCGTTGTGAAAAGTCACGCCGCGCCGCAGGTTGAAGCGCCAAGTGGTCGGCGAGGTGATTTCCCACGCGGTGGCGAGCGCGGGGATGAGTCCCAAGTCGCCGTCGTACGCGGTCAAGCCCTCGTAGACATTGCCGAGCAAACTCAGCGTAAAGGTTTCGTTCAAGCCGTGCGGGTCGAGCGATTGGGCGTCGCCTTGAAACGCGAACCGGAAGGTGTTGGCTTGCGCCGCGCCGGCGACCAACAGCGACGCCAGCAGCGCGCATGTCATCTTGGCGGTCAGTTTTCGTGTGTTCATTTCAGCCTCCGTTGGTGTGGAACAAGTTCGCAAATATACCCCGCGCATGGCATCCGCGCAACCACGCCGAAAATGCTACACTCCTCCCCATGAACGCCGCCGACAAATCCCTGCAGACCGCGCGCATTTTGGCTGAAGCGCTGCCGTATATCCGCCGCTACCAGGGGCGCACCATCGTCATCAAATACGGCGGCCACGCGATGGTCGATGCGGCGTTGAAGAGTCGCTTCGCGCACGATGTCATCCTGATGAAATTGGTCGGCATCAACCCGGTGGTGGTGCACGGCGGCGGCCCGCAAATCAGCCAACTGCTGGAAAAAATCGGCAAGGAATCCACCTTCATCGACGGCCTGCGCGTCACCGATTCCGAGACCATGGATGTCGTGGAGATGGTGTTGGGCGGCTTGGTGAACAAGGAAATCGTGCGCCGAATCAACACCTTGGGCGGGCGCGCGGTGGGCTTGAGCGGCAAGGACGGCAACCTAATTCGCGCGCGCAAACTGCATGTCGGCAAGGACGACCCGCTACTGCGCGGCTCGGAAATCATCGACTACGGGCATGTCGGCGAAGTCGAATCCATCGACCCGCGCGTGGTGCAGTTGCTGGAAAGTCAGGCGTTTATTCCGGTGGTCGCGCCCATCGGCGTCGGCGAGGACGGCCTCACCTACAACATCAACGCCGACTTGGTGGCCGGGCGCATGGCGGTCACTTTGGGCGCGGAGAAATTGATTCTGCTCACCAACACCGCGGGCGTGTTGGACCGCGACGGGGAACTCATCAGCGAGTTGGACGCCGCGGGCATCGAGGCGCAACTGCGCGACGGCGGCATCGCCGGCGGCATGCGCCCGAAGGTGGAATGCGCGTTGGACGCGGTCAAAAACGGCGTCGGCAGCGCGCTCATCATCGACGGCCGGGTCTCGCACGCGCTGCTTCTGGAACTGTTCACCGACGCCGGCATCGGCACGCGCATCCGCGCCGGCGGCGGTCAGAAAGCGGGCCGGAAGCGGGGTGGAGCCGGGTCAGGAATAACGAATTGACGCGCCGCCGCCCATCGCCGCCGCCGCATTCACAACTTCACAACCGCGCCCACGCGCCGGCCGGTGGCAAACGCCGGTAGTAGCGGCTCCAGTTCGCGCAATGCGGCGCGGTACACCGGCTTTTTGAACTCGACGATGTAGTGCAGCGGCCCCCAGTAGTCAATCCACCGCCACTGGTCGAATTCCGGGGCGACCGACGCGTCCAGCCGCACGCTGGATTCGTCGCCGATGAGTTTGAACAGGAACCACCGTTGTTTCTGGCCTCGGAAAGCGTTGCGGCGGCGGTAGTCGCGGGCCATGCCGGGCACTTCGTATCTGAGCCAGCGGTCGGTCGCGCCTAACAGGCAGACATCGCGCGCGCGCAGCCCGATTTCCTCCTGCAACTCGCGGAACGCGGCGTCCACTGCGGCCTCGTGCGGCTTGACCCCGCCCTGCGGAAACTGCCAGCCGTCGCGGCGCACCCGCCTTGCCCACAGCACCTGGCTGCGGTTGTTGCAGACGATGATGCCGACATTTTTGCGGTATCCGTCTCGGTCGATGACCTGACTATCAATTGCGGCGCACATACCGCGATTGTATCGCCCAAGACAACGGCGGGCAAGGACCGGCGCGCGCCCACCGCCACGCCCGCAGCCCCCGCTTAAAACACTGCGGGGGGTGACGTGTTAAGCGGGCGCAAGGGGCGGGAAGCACCGGCGAGGGAGGGGCCGGCGAGGGCCGGAAAACGCCGGGGGCCGTCATTCCCGCAGGCTTTTAAGCGGGAATCCAGAGTCTTTTGCTTTTCGTTTGCTTCCGCGCCGGGGCAATTAAAGACTCTGGATTCCGTATCGGAGGAAAACATAGTCGCTACGCTTCCTTGTTTTCCAACCGCACGGAATGACGGCCCCCGGCATTTTCGCCGGCGTGACCGTCACCGCCGCGCGCCGTTCCCGCCACAACCCCCGCCCCCCCACCGCCACACCCGGCCCCACCCCCCGCCACGCCCGCAGGCCGTTAAGCGGGCGCGCGCGCGGGGCAACCAAAAGCAAAGACTCTGGACTCCGGCTGTCGCCGGAGTGGCAGTGGGGCGCGGCGACCCCACCAAAAACCCCCACCAAAAACCCCACCAAACCCACCCCAAAACCCCACCAACCCCGCCCAAAAACCCACCGCCGCCCCCCCCTTGACTCCCCCCGCCCTGGCATGTGTTACACTCCGCCCTCACCATTCACCGCCACCGGAGGACCCTGACCATGAAACCCGCAGCCAAATTTATCG
>JAPPPS010000080.1 GCA_028817405.1 Gammaproteobacteria bacterium | reverse complement strand
GCGGTCGCGCATTTCGGCGACTTCCCGCGTTTTGCGCGCCATCACATGCCGCATTATGTGGTGCACCATCTGGTGGACAAGATGGACCACGAACTGGACTTGAGCGATGCGCAGCAGCGCGAAATTGAATCCGTGCTGAACGACACCGTGCGGCGGTTCCGCGACACCGGAATGGCGCGCGCCGACTCGGTGCCGGCGTTGCTTAACCAGCCGCAGTTGACCGCGGACCAGGTGCGCCGCGCCATGCAATCGCGCCATGCGGACGGCGCGCGCGTCGACCGGGACGAGTTAATCGCCGAGGCGTTGGCGCAAGTTCACGCCATCCTGACTCCGCCGCAGCGCGCCGCGTTGGCCGAGTTGCTGGAGGACAAAATGGCGCGCCACATGTTCCGCGAACACCGTCACTTCGGCCGCGGCTGGCTGCACTGAGCGTCGCCCGCCCGCCCGCCGCCGCCGCTACCGTCACCGTTGGCGCAAGCGGCGGGCGTTATACTCGGCGCATGGCGCACCGTGTTTTAATCATTGACGACGATGCCAAGTTGGCCGAACTCCTTGCCGAGTTTTTGGCGAACTACGGTTTCACCGTCACCCACGCGGCGCGGCCGTCGCGCGGCTTGTCGCTGCTGCGGCGCGGCGGTTTTGACGCGGTGATTTTGGACATCATGCTGCCGGAGATGAACGGCTTCGAGACCTGCCGCGCGATTCGCGCTTTCAGCCGCGTGCCGGTGCTCATGCTGACCGCGCGCGGCGACACCGTGGACCGCGTGGTGGGTTTGGAAATCGGCGCCGATGATTACCTGCCGAAACCGTTTGAACCGCGCGAGTTGGCGGCCAGATTGCAGGCGTTGATTCGCCGCGCCCACGCCACAGCGACCCCCGGCGGTTTCGACGGCGACACCGCGTTAACTTTTGATGGCTTGCGCCTGCTGCCCGCGGCGCAAAAAGTGTTTTTAGTTAACCACGGTGAAGAACAGGAAGTGGAGTTAAGCGCGGCCGAGTTTCGCGCCCTGCTCGCGCTGGCGCGGCGGCGGCCGGCCGTGGTCAGCCGCGATGTGTTGATTGAAGAGTTGCGCGGCTTGAACACGCGCGACGCGTTTGACCGCTCCATCGACACCACGGTGAGCCGCGTGCGCGCCCGGTTGCGCGACCCCGCCAAGTCGCCGCGCTTCATTAAAACCGTGCGCGGCGCGGGTTACGCTTTCATCGCCCAACCGCTTCAATCCGCCGGAGAATAAACATCATGCTGCGCCGCCTGCGCCAATCGCTGTTCGCCAAGTTGACGCTGGTAGTGCTGGCCGCGGCGGTGGCGGTCATCATCATTTTGGTGCTCGCCATCGGCGAGGCGATACGGCAGGGGCGCAACCCGCAACTGTGGGGGCCGGTGGATGGGTTCGTGAAGTTCACCGCCGAACAGATTTTTGCTGCGCCGAGCGCCGCCGCCATCGATGCGGCCGCGGCGCGACTCGGCATGCGCATCCGTTACCAGGGCCCGGACTTTGCTTACGCCACCGACGACTCGCTGCCCGCCTTTGATGAAATGCGCCGCCACCGTCATGCGCACAAACGCGCGCGCGGCCGCGGGGTTGTCATGGATTTTGAAGACGGCGCGCAGTATTTGATGCATGCGCGCCCGCCGCACCGCATCCTGTTGGTGTCGGCGTTGCGCGGCTCGCAAGAAGTGCATGCCGGTTGGATTATCGCCGCCGCGCTCGGCGCGTTGGCGGCGTTGTTTGCCGGCGTGCATTTTTGGATTCGCCGCGCCTTGTCGCCGCTGTCCGACTTGGACGCCAACCTCGCGGCGGTCGGGCGCGGCGAATGGCGCGAGATGAAAACCGCGCGGCGCGATGAAATCGGCAAACTCGCGCATGGCTTCAACCGCATGCAACGCCAACTGCGCGAAATGTTAGCCACCCGCGAGCGGTTATTGGCCGGCATCTCGCACGAGTTGCGCACGCCATTGGCGCGCATGAAAGTCGCGGTGGAATTCGTATCCGATGCGCGCATCCAAAAACGCCTGACCGAAGACATCGACGAGTTGGACAGTTTAACCGGCGACCTGCTGGAGTCGGCGCGGTTGGCATCCAAGCACGGCAACTTGCAAACCGCGCCATGCGGCGCCGCGCAGTTGGCGCGCGACACCATCGCGCAGTTGGACGCGGCGGCGCAACAGTATTTTCGCGTGCAAGACCACAGCGCCGGCGCGGTGATTGACGCCGATGCGCGGCGCTTGAAACGCGCGCTGCGCAATATTCTCGACAACAGCCTCAAATACTCGCAACTCGCGCCGGCCAGCATCGCCGTCACCATCGCCCGCGCCGCCGGGCGCGTAACCATCACCGTGCAAGACCGCGGCCCCGGCCTCGCCCGGCCCGACCTGGCGCGCATCTTCGACGCCTTCTACCGCGCCGACCCCTCGCGCGCCCGCGCCGCCGCCACCCCCGGCGGCTACGGCCTCGGCATGGGCCTGTGCCGCGCCATCGTGGAAGCCCACCACGGCGCCGTCACCGCC
>JAPPPS010000003.1 GCA_028817405.1 Gammaproteobacteria bacterium | reverse complement strand
CGTTGGTTTGGTTGGGGGTTTGATTAAAGACTCTGGATTCCTGATCGGTGAGAAACGCGGATTCAACTCCCAACTGCAACGCCGTTGGATTTGCGGTGTTTGCCGAAGAATACTTCGTTTGGGGTTTTCATGTCGAGACATTTGCGTGGGCGGGTGTTCAGGCGCTGCATGATGTGCGCCAACTCGGCGTCGGTCACCGCGGTGAAGTCGGCGCCCTTCGGCAGATACTGGCGCACCAAGCCGTTGGCGTTCTCATTCGCGCCGCGCTCCCAAGAAGCATACGGATGCGCGAAGTAGAACTTGGCGCACAGCGCTTGCGCGATGGCCTTGTGGCCGGCGAACTCCAAGCCGTTGTCGGAGGTGATGGTATGCACGCGCCGGCCGGCGCCGCGCAGCAGGCGCACCACCACCTGGCCCACCTCCGCGGCGGTCTTGCGCGACACCTTGCCGAGCAAAGTTAGCCGCGACTTGCGCTCGGTCAGCGACACCAGCGCGCTTTTGTGGGCGCGACCGATGATGGTGTCCACCTCCCAATCACCGATGCGCGCGCGACGCTCGACAATCGCCGGGCGCGCATCAATCGGCGTGGCGTCTTGGATTTTGCCGCGTTTGCTGCCGGTGCCGTAGGCCTTCTTGCCGCGCTTTCGGATGCGCAAACACTCGTATAACTTGCCGCCGGCTTTTCTGTCGCGCGCGATGAAAAGATAAATCCACTCGTGACTGACCCGGCAAATGCGCATCTTCGCCAACCACAAACTAATCTGCTCCGGACTCCACTGCTCGCGCAACTTCGCCTTCACCTCAGCCCAGTGCGCGGCCGTGATGCGCGCCCGCGACTTGCCCTGCCGGCGCGCCAGCGCCAGCGCATGCGCCTGCCGCCAACGGTAGCCGTTGCCGCCGGTGTTGCGACGCACCTCGCGGCTAATCGTGGACTTGCACACGCCGACAACCGCGGCGATGACGGTCTGGCTGCAACCGAACTTCAGCAAGCGGTAAATCATGTATCGTTGCACCAGGGTGAGTTGCGTGTAGTACGACATCGGTCTTTCCTCAGTGGTAGGGTGAAAGACGATGCTACCGCAACTCGCCCTCCCCCAGATTGAGGCGTTGCAGTTGCTTGTTGAATCCAAGAAATATAGTCGCTGCGCTCCTTATTTCTCTACCGTCAGGAATGACGGCTATGCCGCCTTAACCTCCAGCAAATACATCACCGTCACATGTTCATCCTCGCCGAAGGTGAAATGATACGCGTCCGATAATTCTTCCACGCGGCGAATTTGTTCGAGGTGACTGTGAAACACCGGGTTGAATTGATACAAGTTGAAGTCGACCACGCGCACGCGGTAGCCGTGCTGCGCGAGAAGTTTTTCGGTGCGGCGCGCGCCGAGGATGGAAATCTGCATTAGATACGCGACGCCGCCGGGCGCGAGATAAGCCGGCAGTTGCGCGATGAGATGGTCGAGTAGGTTGCGCCCCCAGTAGTCGACATCGCGGTGGCCGCCGGCGCGGCCGCGCGGGTCGGTCGGCATCTGGTACAAACTGGCGACGATGAGGTCGAACTTATCGGTCGGCGTGAATGAATATAAATCCTCGGCCACGCCGGTGATTTTGCTTGCCACGCCGTTGCGGAAGGCGTTGGTCATGGTGTTGTCGATGGCCGCCTGCTGGATGTCGACCGCGGTCACCGACGCCGCGCCGTTCAGCGCCAGTTGAATCGCCAAGATGCCGACGCCGCAGCCGATGTCGAGGCAAGTTTTACTCTCGCCGACGCGGCCGTTGAACAGATATTTCCAAATCAAATAACTGCCTTGCGTCGGCATGAAAACGCCGGGGTCGACCACGATGGCCGGCAACGGCAGCGGAAACAGTTCCCGCCCCGCGTCGTCTTGCCAACGCCCGGCGTGCGTCGCCGCTGATGCCGGCACGGCCGATTCCGGCACCGTCGCATCCGCCTCGACCGTCAGCCGCGCCCGCCCGTCGCCGCGCGGCACCCCGGCCATGCGACTCGCCAACAACGCAATCTCGGCCGGGCCAATGCCGCAGCAGCCGCCGATGATTTGCGCGCCTTCGTCGCGCCACGCCATGGCTTGCGCGGCGAACTCTTCCGGCCCGGTGTCCGGGTCAAACTTCCAGCCGGATTCGACATACCGTCCGACATTGGGATACACGCCGAGCGGCAAGTCGGTGAAGTCGCGCAGCCACGCCAAGGTGCCGCCGACCCGCGCCACCGGCAGGCAGTTGATGAGCAGCGCGCCGGCCCCCGCGGCCTCCAGCCGCCGCGCCAGCCGCCCGAAACGGTCGCCTTCCGGCCCTCCCCACAACTGGCCGTGAATGCCGCACAACCCCTGCCGGCAACGCCGGAAACTCACCCACACCGGCAGGCCGCGGGCGATGAATTTGTCGATGGCATCCAGCGTCAGGTTGTCGTCCAGCAGCGACAGCGTCTCGAACAAAACCAAGTCCGGCCGGTCGCGTTCAAACAGCCGCAGCAGGATATCGACGGTCGCCATCTGCGACTCGTTTTCCACATCGCCGCCGATGCTGAACGCGACCGCGACCTCGGACTCGCGCCCGGCATCGGCGATTACGCGGCGCGGCAGTTCGATGGCGGCGCGCGCCATGTCAAACCAGTGCGCGGGGTTGCCGTCGATGTCTTGGTCGCGGCCGCGGTCGCGGTCGCCGATAAACGACGGCGCTTCGAGAATGGAGTAGGTGTTGGTGGTGAGGATGTCGGCGCCGGCGTCGAGATAGGCGCGGTGCAACTGCGACACCGCGTCCGGCGAATCATGCAGCGCGTCGAATCCCCAGTGCGCGTCGTCGCTCAACTGGAATCCATGCGCGCCGCGCCGCTGCAGTTCGGTGGCGATGGCGCCGTCGAGAATCACGCAGGCGTCGTCGGCGATGCGACGCTTGATGCGGGCGATGGCGGAGTCGGTTGGAGTCGTCATTTGGGTGGCGCGCGCCGGCAATCAACAGTGGCGATGGCGGCGACGGCGACGGTGGTTACGGTCACTGTCACTGTGACTGTGTGTCGCGCTTGTCGACTTTGGAGCCGCCTAAACATGGCGGCGACTCCGGCGCCGCGGCCGGCGATTCCCCGCGCGCGGCCCATTCCTCCGGCGTGAGCGTGTGCAACGCCAGCGCATGCAACTCTCCCAACTCGCGCGTCAGCAAATCGTTGACCATGCGGTGGCGCGCCAACAACCGGCGGCCGCCGAACTGCGCCGACACCACCGTCACCTTGAAATGCGACTGCGCGCCGGGCGGCACATTGTGACGGTGACTTTCGTTCTCCACGCGCAAAAACGCCGGCGCCAACGCGCGCAGTTTGTCTTCAATCGCAACTTGCATGTTCATCGGTTTGGACTCCATGGGTGTCGATGCGCGCGAGTATAAACGCGGAAGGCGTTCATGCGCTCTTGACAAAATCCCGGCACGCCGCATCCAAGCCACGCACGGTGGACTCGAAGTCGGCGTCGCTATGCGCGGTCGACACAAACCGTCGCACCCCCGGCAACACATACTGCCCGCGCTTCATCAACGCCGCATCCAAACGCCGGTTGTCGGCCGCGCCCGCGGCCATGTCGGCGTGACTCATCGGCGCGGCCGGCGCAAAAACGATTTGCCACAGCGAGCCGGTGTTGCAAGCGCGCGCCGGCAAGTTATGCGCGTCCAGCACCGTCTGACATTCGCGGCATAATTCCTCGGTGGCGCGGTTCAGGCGCGCATAAACCTCCGGCGCGTCCAGTTCGTCGAGCAGCGCCAGGGTCGCGGCCGCCGCGACCGGGTTGCCGTGCAGCGTGCCGTTGAAGTAGGCGTATCGGGGTTCGCCTTTGCGGCGCGGATTGGCTTGCTCGATGAGTTCGGCGCGCCCGGCGATGCACGACAGCGGCCCGCCGGCGCCGATGACTTTGCCGTAAGTCGCCAAGTCCGGCGCGACCCCGTACCATTCCTGCGCGCCGCCGGGCCCCAAGCGAAAGCCGGTGACCACTTCGTCGAGGATTAACAAGATGCCGTTGGCGTCGCAAACTTTGCGCAAACCATGCAAAAATTCCGGGCGCGCCGGAATGATGCGCTGCACGCCCTCGGCGATGATGGCCGCGATGTCGCGGCCATGCGCGGCGACGATTCGTTGTACCGCATCGAGGTCGTTATACGGCGCGACCAACATGGTGGAAGTCGTCGCCGCGGGTTGACCGGCCGAGTCGGCGCGCGCATCGACCGCATCGCCCGGCGCGGGGAACGCCGAGACCAGCGCGTAGTCATGGTTGCCGTGGTAAGCGCCGGCGAACTTGAGAATGTTGTCGCGGCCGGTGAAGGCGCGCGCCAGGCGCATCGCGTACGCGGTGGCCTCGGAGCCGGTGGTGGCGTAGACGATTTTTTCGGCGCAGGGAATGGCGCGGGTTAAGCGTTTTGCCAGCGCAATCGCCGGCGCGGTCAGCGAGCCGAACACATGCGCGCCGCGCGCCAACTGCGCCTGCGCCGCTTGCACCACGGCCGGATGCGCGTGGCCGAGAATCAACGCGCCGGCGCCGCCGACATAGTCGATGAATTCGCGGCCGTCGACATCCCACAGGCGCGCGCCGCGCGCATGCGAGAACACCAGGCGAATGTCGTCCGGCAATGCATACGCGCCGAGGCCGGCGCCGGGCAAGTAGGCGTCGGCGTCGGCGAACAGCGATGCCGATTCGGTGGCGGTGACGGTGTCAGCGGCGACGGCGCTGGCGGCTTGGGCTGCCGCCGCCTCGGCCGGGGTTATTTCCACCGTTTCCAGGGTGTCCACCGCGGCTAATTTGGGTTGAGTCATCGGGAATCTCGGTTGTTAAATCGATGGCGGGGTTGCGAATTGGTTACGAAATTGGTTGCAAATTTAAGCGTGGCGTCGACGGTTAAACGGCCGGCGAATCATCGACCGCATCGACCGCCTCGCGCAACCAACCATGCAACGCGGCGATGGAAAGTTCATTGCCGATGCCGCCGTTCGGGTCAACCATCAACGGCCCCGGTACGAAACCGCGGCTGGCGATGCCGCGCTGTACGCCGCTGACTAATTTTAAGTCCTCGGCGAAGGTGGTGTCGCGGTCCAAGTCGATGACGGTTTGCAACTTATCATCGACCGCGCCGTCGGCTGAGTACCATGCGCGGTGCACTTCGGTGGCGTCGACTTGCAGCGGCCGCCAATGGTAACTGTTGACCACGCGGCCCGGATACACCTGCAGCGAAAACGCGGGCCACAAATAAAAACTGCCGTAGTCGGAGCCGGATACATCATACCAAGCCCGCGCGCTTTTGGTGGCTTTTGATTCGTGGCGCAAGCATCGCCCGCCGCGTTCGTCGCCAAACGGCGCGATGTTGTACGAGTTCGGGTCGATGATGCCTTCGGCGAAACTGCGGTGCGCGGTCGGGCAGTGATAGCATTCGTTGTAGTTCTCGACCGCCACCAGCCAGTTGCACGGTTCGCGCGCCGAGAACGCATGCGCCAACGCGCGCGCCTCGATGTCCGGACACAACGCCAACGCGGCCTCGCGCACGCCGGGATAACAATCGTCCATCGGTTTTGCTTGCTCATCGAGATTGACAAAAACAAAGCCGAGGAATTCTTCCAACTTAACTTCGCGCAAACGAATGTCGCGTTTGTCGAAACCGGCCACGCGGTTGGCGTTCGGCGCGGCGCGCAGGCGGCCGTCCAGTTCATAACTCCACGCGTGATACGGGCAGACGACGGTCGCGCGTTTGCCGCTACCGTCTTCGACCAATGGATGGCCGCGATGCCGGCACACATTGTAAAACGCGCGCAGTTTGCGGTCGCGGCCGCGCATGACAAACAACGATTCGCCGCACACCGAGAACGCGAAGTAGTCGCCGGGCGCCGGCGTTTGGCTGGCGTGGCAAGCGAACTGCCAAGCGCGGAAGAAAATGCGCTCGCGGGCGCGCGCGAACACGGCCGGGTCGGTGAAGTATTGCGCCGCCAGGCCGGTTAACGGTACGGCGCGCGGGTTGCCGGGCGCGGGCGTAGCGGCCGGGCGCTGCCGCATGGTTTGCGCCGCCGCTGTCGCCGTCGCCGCTGAATTGTCGCCTGCCATTCGGTTGCGTCTCCGCGATTGGGGATGCGCCGAATCTATCACAGCGCGCGCGCTCAACCGTCAATTGTCCAACCGTTAATTAGCCGGGCAATGCGCGGCCGGGTCGGCGCGCGCCGCCGACGGTGGATGCGTGGACAGCAACTCCAGCAGGTGAGCGGCGATGCCGTTTTGGTCCTGGTCACGGTCGCGGTCACGGTGTTGTTCGTGGCCGTGGTCGCGCGTCACCGTCGTCGAATCAACCGTCGACTCGTCGACCTCGATGCGCGCCAACGCTTCGCCGAAAGTTTCCCACGCGATGCCCTTGGCCGCCATGTACCGGTACGCAAAACAATCAGCCTCGGTCTCGAAATCGCGCGAGTATTGCAACTGCGCCAACGCCAGCGGCGCGAGCGTCAAGCCCGATACATCGCCGATGAGTAAGCCGAACAAAGTGAGCACCGATGCGCTTTGAATCAGCATGCGCAGTGTGTGGCGGCCGCGCACATGGCCGATTTCATGCGCCGCGACCGCGGCCAATTGCGCGTCGTCCAAACGCGTCACCAATTCATCTGTGAACACCACCAAGCCGGACGGAAAAGCGAGCGCGTTGGCGATGGACATGCTTTCGCCGGCGTCGCCATCGCCATCGTCATCACCGTCGTCATCGCCATCGCCATCGCCATCGTCATCGAAAGAAAAATCATGCAAGCGCAGGCGGTAATGGAACGCATCGCCGGTGTCGCCGCCATGGTTGTTCCCCGCCAAGTCGGCCGCGACTGCATCGAAGACTTGATACGCGCGCGTCCATTCAGCCGCGGATAACCGACTCGCTCGCAGCCAACCGATGTCGCGCAAGCGTTGGTAGAAGTCGTCGCCGATTTGCGCCACCGCATCGCCGGGCAAACGCGCCGCCGCGAAGTCCGCGGCCGCGGGAATGCCGACTCGCACCACCGTGATGCCGACCGCGGCCGCGACGCCCAACAGCAACACCGCGGTCCACAACCGGCGCTCGAAAAAATGCAACACGCGGGCCGCGCGCGCAACCAGCGGGCGGGAGCGGTCGCGCAATAACGCGCGGTCGACGGCGTCGTTGTCGGCAACCTCGGCCCAGCCGCCGTCGGGGAATTCCAGCCGCCGCGGCAACCGCGCCAAGCGCGGCGACACCGTCACCTCGCGCCACTCGGCGCGGTGGCGGCGACCGTCGGCGCACACGATTTCGGCCTCGCCCGCGTCGTTGACCGCAAACTGCGCGGCGACTTTGGCTGAAGCGCCGGGCGCATACCAGTCGGCGGGGGTTGGCATGTCGAAAGCGGAGTAGGGCGGCGGCGTCGGTGTCGGAATAGACGCGCGCGCGGTTAAATCAAACCGACATCGAAGTCGAATCCTTCGCTGGCGGCGAGCGCTTCGCCGAACGCGCCATCCGGCGGCGCGGCGTCGGCGACTAACGAGTCCAACGCTTGCGCATCGACTTCCACCGCCAAGTGCGCGGCGAGGTATTTGGCGCGGCGAATGCGCGCCCACGGAATCGCCAAACCCAAAGTTAACAACGAGGCGATGAGATTGACAAACCGAATCGCGAGCGCAAAACGCCACACCGAAACGCTGCAGACGATGCGCGATTGTTTTGCGCTCACGCCGCGCCAATAAAGTTGGAACAGCAGCGATGTGAGCAGCAGGTAAGCGATGATGAGCGCCAGCGCCAACAGGATGATATACACGGCGACCGCGTCGTCCATGCCCAACATGGCATGCAGCCACGCGGCGCTGAGGAACACCCAGGCGATGCCGGCGAACAACGCCAGCGCGCACAACGGAATCAACCACAGCGCGCACATGTACATGCGCAACTTTGGCGTGCGGAACATAAACGCGACGCGCCCGAGGCGATGCTGTTCGGCTTTGAATCGATGATACGCGCGCACGGTGAACGGCGCCGACACGAACAACACCGCGGCCGCGGCGAACAACAACACCGTCGTTCCCCATGGATTCCATGCTTCGCTTTGCGGTTGCAAAGCGTGCGCCGCAACGAACGCGTTGGACGCGACGACCGCGGCGATGGCCGGCGCGAAGATGAGATACAGCCGGCGGTAACGGCGCGCGAAGTCGAAACGAATGCCGCGGTACGAGGCGTTGCGCGCGTTGAACGCAAAACCGCGCGCCATCGCCCACGGCAGCAGAATGAAAACCAGCGACGAATACGCGCCGGCGCGCAGCGCATCATCGCCGGCGATGATGGAGCCGCCGACGATGAACACCACCAGAATCACGCGCGCGACCAAAATGCTGCGCGGGTTGGCGTGGTAATCAAAACGCGCGCCGGCCAGTACCGTGTTGCCGTGAAAATACCGCCGCGTACGCACCGTGGCCCACGGCGAATACAAACCGAGCGTGACAATCGACAACAACACATTCACCAGCCAGATTTTGAAATACTCCGCCGTCGCGCCGCGGAATTCAAAAGCATGAACTTGCGGTTCAGGTTGTGCGGATGCGGTCGTTGCGGTGACGGGCTGCTGCTGCGCGTCGCGCGCTATGTCGTTCGTTTCCATAGTGTCACCTTGAAATAATCGGCCGCGGCGTCGAACCCCGGCGCCGAGTCGTTGTGTTCGCGCATCAGCGGAATCACCTTGCGGCGAATGCCCATGCCGCGGTCGTCCATCAAACCGTAGTCGCGCAAGATGCGCACCATGTTGGTGTTGCGCGGCGATTGCTGGCCCTCTATGATTTTATCGACCGTCATGCCGTTGGGCAATGCGCCGGGGCTGGTGATTTCCATGCGGTCGTTATACACCGTCAGGCGCGCGTCGTTTTGTTTGGTCCAGTCGCGGTGCGCGAACGCGTTGACCAACAACTCGCGGATGACTTCCGGCGGATAATCCCAGTGTCGTTGCCGGGTCATGTCGGTCAACTTCTCCTCGCTGATATGCGGCTGCAAGTAACTCAGCGCGCGGTTTGGCAGCGACTGCTCGATGAACCGGTCCCGCTGCTGCTTGCCGAGGCCGACAAAAGGAATGTCCAACACCTCGTCGAGATGCGCATCATAATCCATATCCGCGCCGGGGAAAACCAGCAGCCGCAACCCGGCCTGCGGCAAGCGGCGTTTCGGCTGCAACGCAAACAACGCGTACGCGGCAAACGAGCAATAAACCGTCTCGGCATCGCCGTTCGCCGGCGCCAGCAAATCACGGTGCAACAACTTGCGTTGCCAGTCGGCGGATTCTTCTTCGCCGAGAATATCCTGAAAATATTCCCGCAAACGCCGCATGTCCAACTCGTCCATGCCGCCGCCATGCACCGGCATTTTTTCCACCGAAACCAAGCCGCCGCTCTCGAACAAACGCGCCAACTGCTCGCGCGACGCCAGTTGGCAGGTGTTGCCCAAGCGCAGGTAGTAATCCAACTTGTCGCCGCGCCGCACCGCGTACGGTTTGGCGGCGCCGAGCGGCACATCGACCACCGCCACGGTGCCGTCATCCATCGCGACTTCCGCATAATCCGGAATGATTTGCGGCGTCACATACCGGCCAATCACCGTGTCCATCAGCCACGCCTGCAAGTCCGCCCGCTGCACGCCGGAGACCGCGCCGTCGTCTTCCACGCCGAGCAAAATTCGCCCGCCGTTCATGTTCGCAAACGACACGATTTCCCGCGCCAGTCGCTCCGGCCGCGCGTCATCGCGCTTGAACTCGGTCTTGGCGTTCTCGCCGTTTGCGATGAGCGCGGTTATTTGGTCTCTGTGCATCTACGACAAACCCTCGAACCACGCTTTAATTTTGAACGCCATCAATTGGCGTCGCTCGGTGAGAAAATTTTCGTAATTCAGCGATGCGCCGTCCAAAACATTCGCGGGAATGCAATTTTCGGCCAGGTTGGCGCGCAAAGCGACTTCATCGTCGATGCCGCCATAGCGCCCCTTCCCGCCGTTGCACTGCTCGTTGACGAGATAACCGAAGTACTTCTCGGGCGGCGCATCGCCAATGGCGATGTTAATTTCGCTTTGAGTAATCGCAAAATTCGCTATCTGGTTGTAGTGCGCGCGCGTCAAGCCCTTGCTTTTCTGCAGATATTTGCGGGGGAATATGTGGTGCTTGTCGCCGTGGTGGAGCAACAAGTCATGCACGGTGATGTCGGTGGACAGGAGTCCCCGGTCGCCAAGTTTTGCCTGGGCCGCCTGATACGCAATGAAATAAGGGCTCCGCGCCGAAGCGGTGTTCATTTCCTGCTGGAGAATGCCGGTCCAGAAAGTGGCGGGCGGCAGTTCATTTTCGATGACCGCCTCGGTGTAGGTTTGCAGACCCTGTTCGTTTATCTGGCGAATGTCAGAATCGAAAGTCGTTTCCGGGCTCCCGCCATAACGCCCGGTCAGAATCGACATGACATACCAGCGACGGACCAGTCGCGCGATGTCATCGGCCGGAAAATTTTCCTTGCGGCCGCGCAGATAAATGATGTATGCGAAGTTGATGGCGTTTCGGCTGTGCATTAGCGAACTGATGACGAACCCGGCCGACTTCAAAATCATGACAAAGCGTTGGAAATGGGTCTTGCTGATGAAAGCAAGGGTGCCTTCTTTCAGGCGAGCAAAAGATTCCTCGGCGATCTCCTCCTTGTAATCGCGAGTCTCAAAATCGCGGCCGGAAAGCAACGCCACCAAATCTTGCAACTTGCCGCGCCCGAACTCCGAAGTGAAAGCCACGCGCAGCATGTCGGTGTAGGTTGGGTCGTAGAGGTCGTCGTTGATGTCTTTAATCCAGCGCATTTTCGGCAGGAATTCCGACCGAGCGAAAGCCGGGTCGTTTTCTTCGATGCTCGAAAAATATTCCGGCGCCACGGCGAGATGGCAGAAATAATCGATGGCCTTGCGCAGAACATTGCCGCCGAATTCCTCGTTGACCGCGATTTTTGACATGGCAAAGTCGGCCTGGGACAGTTCAACCCCGGCCGAATTAACTCGGATAAAAATCTCGGTGACGGTTTCAATGTCGAGACTCTCCTCCAATTCAATCATGCCAACCGGATTGTTGATAATCCTTTCAACTTTCTGCAACACCTTGCCGATGTTCTTGCGGTTTGCATTCGGATTGCGCTCAGCATACCGCTCAATTAATTCAAGCAAGTCATACTCGGCGCCAAACATCGCTGCCACATCATCAATCCACGCGCCATCTCTGGCGATGGCCGGATTGCGCACTTCAAAACGTTCTTCGCCCGGATGGAAAGCAATGCGGATGCGAACGGTTTTGTAATCTTTGGTCAGCACCTTGCGCCCGAGCAAAGATGCCATCAGAGCGGTTACCCGCTGCTGACCGTCAATGAGAATGCGTTTGCCTGCCGACAATTCGCCGCTCTTGAGTTTCACCGTCGGGTTGCGCCAGGTAATCAGATAGCCGACCGGATAACCTTGGTAAAGCGAGTCCAACAGATTGCGGACTTTGGTGGCCTTCCAGACGAAAGGACGCTGTATTTCGGGAATGGCAATATCGCCGGCTTTCACCGAACTCAGAAGAACTTCGATAGGGTATTGGGTGACAGAGTAAAGTTGCGCCATTAGTTATTCGCCTCCGCGACGGTGGCAACCGCGACTCCGGCGCGCCCATCGGGCGGGCCGAAACTCACGGCATGGTTGAGCCGAAAGTTGTTCATCCCCGCAGTATACCCGATACCGCCCGGCCGAAATGCCATAGCCCTCCCCCGCGTCTCATTGTTGCTCATCCGGCGCGGGGTTCGACTTCCGCCAAACCGTTTTGCCGTCGTCATCGACGGCCAGTTCCCATTTTTCCGGCAGCGGCACGGGCCGCCCTTCTGCGCGCGCCTGCGCGATTTCTTTCCTCCGCGCGGCCCATCGTTTGCGCTCATCCTCCGCCGCCTCCAACAGGTCGTCTTCTTGCAACAACTCGGCGTGCATCTGCAAGTCGCTTAACTCGCCATCGGGGCCGACGGCCATGAATTCGCCGGCAGATTTTTTGCTCTTCGACTCGCGCGCTTGTCGTTCGAGATAGCGCCGCAAGTCGGCCGGCAACGGCCGGTTTTCCCGCTCCGAATCGACATAGTGCATGCGCTTGGACATCGCCACCCACGACACCGACGCCTCCCCCCAACCTTGCGGTTCACCGTCAGAGACATAATTGTAAAACACGCGCCCACTCGCCGGCAGGTGCACCCACCGGTCGCCGCCTTTGGAAGTCACAATCGTGCAGCGTTCATCATTCATCATGTTAATATACGCCAAGCGCGGCGAAATGTACGAACAACATCGTGACCATCATCGACTTAACCCAAGCGGTCTGCACCGTCGCCGCGCATCATCGCGCGCAGTGGCCGGCCGACGGCGGGGCCGAAGTGGCGTTCGCCGGGCGGTCGAATGTCGGCAAGTCGAGCGCGCTCAACGCCATCGCCGGGCGCAAGCAGTTGGCGCGCGCCAGCAAAACCCCGGGCCGCACCCGGCAAATCGTGTTCTTCGAAGTCGCAGGCGCCGGCGCCGAGCGGCGGCTGGTCGACTTGCCCGGCTACGGCTACGCGAAAGTCCCTGACCAGATGCGCCGGCACTGGGAGACCATCACCGCCGAGTATTTAACCCGGCGCGCGTGTCTGAAAGCGCTGGTGCTGCCGACCGACATTCGCCGTCCGCTGACCGAACTGGACCAACTGATGCTGAGTTGCTGCGCCGAAGTCAACCTGCCGGCGCACATCTTGCTGACCAAAGCCGACAAGTTATCCCGCGCCCGCGCCGCCGCCGCCCTGCAAAAAACCCGCGCGCAACTAACCACCCACGCCGAAGTCACCGTGCAACTATTCTCAGCCGTAGATAAACGCGGAGTCGAAGAAGCGCGGGAAAAAGTCCGCGGTTGGCTGACCGGTTAACCGTTTTCCAATTCCGTCAACTGTGCGGTGGTGTTGATGTTGGTGAACATGGCCGGGGTGGCGGAGAAGTCGGCGGTGGCGAAGGGGTGGCGGGCGTGCCAGCGGTCGATTTTGCGCTGGTCGCTTTGCAGGAATTCCGCCAAGTCGGATGCCAAGTCGCGGTGAATCAGCGCGTACACCGGCTGCAGGCGCGCGCCGTCGTGGGCGACCGCCAACGGCGCGCCGGCGTCGGCGGCGGCGGCGCGCATCTTTGCGGCGTAGTCGGCGGCGACGAAGGGGCCGTCGCATGGCATGGTCAACAGCCACGGATGCGCGGCCGCCAACAGCGCGGCGTGCATGCCGGCCAGCGGGCCTTGGTGGCCGGGCAGGCGGTCTTCGACGACGCGGTAACCGAGTTGCCGGTATTGCGCGCGGTTGCGGTTGGCGTTGATGAGGACTTCCGCCACTTGCGCGGTTTGCGCCGCCAACGCCGCGCCGATGCGCGCCGCCAACGCCTGCCCGCGGAACACCACCAACCCCTTGTCGACGCCGCCCATGCGCGTGGCGCGGCCGCCGGCTAATACCACCGCGGTGATGTCCGGGGCGCGCGTTGCATCATCGTCCGTGGCGGTCACCGTGGACACTGCCCCGGCCGGAGTTTGCCGTTTTCCAGCGCCAAGCGATGGTCGATGAGGTGGCGGAACGCATCCGAGTTGTGGCTGGAAATGAACAGCGCGGCGCGCGCGTTTTTGAGCCGATGCAGCAACTTCACGGTGCGCGCCTGCGACTCGCCGTCCATGTTCGCAATCGGCTCGTCGAGCAACAAAATTCGCGCTTGCCGAAGCCACGCGCGCGCCAGCGACACGCGCTGCTTTTCGCCGCCGGACAAGGTCTTGGCGCGCGCGTTTTGGAACGCCTCCAACTGCGCCCATTGCAACGCTTGGCGAATTTTTTCCGCCCGCTGCGCGCGCGGCATGGCGCGCGGCAACGCCAACGCCAAGTTATGACTCACGCTGCCGTCAAACATATACGGCAACTGGTGCAGATACATCACCTCGCGCTGCAGTCGCCGCCGACACTGTACCCAGGGCCGCGGTTTGGAATGCCGCTCGGCCGGCGTGAAGTCGACCATGCAGTGGTGCGGTTTTTCCAAGCCGGCGAGGATGCGCAGCAGCGTGGTTTTGCCCGCGCCGTTCTCGCCGCTCAACAACAACGCGCGGCCGCCTTGCAGCGACAGCGATAAATCGTCGAGCAAGTGACGACGGTGAAAGAACTTATCGATGGCGCTGAAACGAATTTCGACGCGCGCGGTCGTTGCATTTGTCGCTGCAGTTGTCGCCGCAGTCGCGACAGTGACATTCATAACGACAACCTCCCGCGCCCTTGAAAATACTGCAGCGACAAGTTGAGCGCGAAGGCGATGACCAACAGCACGATGCCGAGCGCGATGCCTTGCGCGAAGTTGCCCATGCTGGTCTCCAGCGCGATGGCGGTGGGGATGTTGCGCGTGTAGTGCAGGATGTTGCCGCCGACCATCATCGATGCGCCGACCTCGGCGATGATGCGCCCGAAGCCGGCCAGCGCCGCCGCCAACAAACCGAACCGCACCTCGCCGACCACCATCACGAACGCGCGCGCCGATGCAATGCCGAGCGTGCGCGCGGTCTCCCACGCGCGCTGGTCAGCGGCCTGAAACGCCGCGTGACTCATCGCCACCAAAATCGGAAACGCCAACAGTACTTGCGCGACCACCATGGCGGTTTGCGTGAACAAGAGTCGCCAGTCGCCGAGGGGACCTTGGCGCGACAGCAATAAGTACACGACCAAGCCGATGACCACGGCCGGCAGCGACAGCAATGTGTTAAACAATGAAATCAAAACGCGGCGGCCGGGGAATTCCAAATGCGCAAGAAAAAACGCGGTGAGCAACGCCGGCGGAATGGCGATGGCGATGGCGGTCACCGACACGCGAAACGAGATGCCGATGATTTCCCATAAATCACGGTCGCCGAGAATCAGCAGCGACAACGCTTGCACGGTGGCGTCGGCGAGAGATGGCATGACGGTTATTGCGGCGCGGTTTCGGTTGCGGATTGCGATGCTTGCGATGGCGTTGACGCATCGGTCGCGGTTTGCGATGGCGTTGCCGCATCGGTCGCGGATTGTGATTCGGATGCCGGCGACACCGTGGCGGTGGGCATAAACAACTGTGTACCATGCACCGTGTATGCGCCGATGGCGGCCTGACCGGCCGCGGAAGTGAGCCAGTCGATGAGCGCGCGCGCGCCGTCGATGTTGGTGGCGTGGCGGGCCGGGTTGACCGCCATCACGCCGTAGTGGTTGCGCAACGCTTCGCCGCCTTCAAACAACAACGCCAGCGAAGTGTTGTGTTTGAGGAAAGTCCAAGTCGCGCGGTCGATGAGAATATACGCCTGCAGTTCGTCGGCGATTTGCAACGCCCGGCCCATGCCTTGCCCGACTTCGCGCCGCCATGCCCGGCGCGCGTCGACGCCGGCCGCCCGCCACAAGTCGAGTTCTTTTTTATGCGTGCCGGAGTCGTCGCCGCGCGACACGAACAACGCGCCGCCGCCGCCGCTTTCATGCAGGCGTCGAAACGCATCGGCCGTGGACGCCGCCTCGCGCAGCCGGCCCGGGTCGGCGCGCGGCCCGGCGATGATGAAGTCATTCGCCATCACCGCGCGACGCTCGACGCCGTGGCCGCGCGCGATAAAACGCCGTTCGCTGCGCGGGTCGTGCACCAAGATGACATCGACATCGCCGTTCTCGCCCAAGCGCAGCGCCTTGCCGGTGCCGACCGAAATCACCTGCACCGCATAACCGCGCGCACGCTCAAACCGCGGCAAGATGTGCGCGAGGAGCCCCGAATTGTCGGTGCTGGTAGTGGTCGCCAAACGCAGCAAACGACTCGCCCCCTGACCGTCCGCCGGCGCAACAAGCGCGGCCGATACAGCCAACGCCACCAGCACAACCGGCACGCGCCACCCACGCAAAAAACGCGGGGTGGGCAAGCAAAACCAAAGCGAAAATAATTTCAGCGCGAACGCCATGCACAAATCGCCGGCCGCCGGCAACCAATCGGGGGCGGCATTATACTCAAGCGCGGCAACGAACCGCGCCGCCGGCCGGCCGGATGAGTTGGCGCAACGCCGGGGCGGGGGTAAGATTACCGCGGCCGCTTCGCGCAACATGTGCTATATTGCGAGATATCGTCGCCCGCCGGCCCGTTCGACTATGACTTCCCCGACTCACCCTCACTCCGCCACCGATTTGGCGTTTTTGCACGGTGGCAACATCGCCTATTTGGAATCGCTGGAGCGCGATTTGGCGCGCGACCCGCGAATCAACGGCGCGTGGAAAGGCGTTTTTATGCGCCTGGCTGATGCCGCGGATTCCGCGTCGCCGCCATCGCCGGCCGCGTCGCCACCGTCGCCATCGCCGGTCGCGGCGCAACCGTCGCCATCGCCATCCGTGCCGGGCGCGGTGCCACCGTCGTCATCCGCGCCGGCTGCGGTACAACCGTCGCCAATTCCCGCGGCGCAAGCATCGCCGGCGTCGGCTGAAGCGCAGGATTGGTTCGCCAGTTCCATTCACAAGCAGGCGCAGGTGTCGCGGTTGATTTCGACCTATCGCGCGTTGGGGCATCTCCTCGCCGACATCGACCCGATTGGCGTGATGCCGCGCGGCGATGTCGGCGAGTTGGAGTTGGAGCGTTTTGATTTGAGCGCCGCGGACTTGGCGACGGCTTTTGATTTGGGCGATTTGGGCGGCGGCGGGCGGCGGCCGCTGGGCGAAATTCTTGCTTACCTGCGCGCGGTGTATTGCGGGCCCATCGGCTACGAACTCGGCCACCTGACCTCGCTGGAGCAGCGCGAATGGCTGCGCGCGCGGGTCGAGACGCCGGCGGTGCGGATGGCGATTAGCGACGCCGAGCGCGTCAATCTACTGGTGAAACTCACCGCGGCCGAGGGCTTGGAAAAATACCTGCACACCAAATATGTCGGCCAGAAGCGATTCTCACTGGAAGGCGGCGATGTTTTGATTCCGGTGTTGTCGGACATGATTCAACGCTTGGGCGCCGACGGCGTGCGCGAAATCGTCATCGGCATGGCGCACCGCGGGCGGCTGAATGTGCTGGTGAATGTCCTCGGCAAAGCGCCGAAAGAATTGTTCAGCGAGTTCGAGGGCGAGTATCAAAACCAGAACGGCAAAAACGGCGGCGACGGCGACCACCACGGCGATGTCAAATACCACCAAGGCGCGTCCTCGGACATCGACACGCCGGGCGGCATCGTGCATCTGGCGCTGGCGTTCAACCCGTCGCACTTGGAAATCATCGACCCGGTGGTGGAGGGCTCGGTGCGCGCGCGCCAGGAGCGGCGCGGCGATGCGGCGCGCAAGTCGGTGGTGCCGGTTTTGATTCACGGCGATGCCGCGTTCGCCGGCCAAGGCGTGGTGATGGAGACGCTGAACATGGCGCGCACCCGCGGCTACTCGGTCGGCGGCACCGTGCATATCATCATCAACAACCAAATCGGCTTCACCACCAACACGCTGGATGCGCGGTCGACGCTGTACTGTACTGAGGTGGCGAAAATGGTGCAGGCGCCGATTTTTCATGTCAACGGCGACGACCCGGAGGCGGCACGTCAGGCCGCGCGTTTGGCGTTGGCGTACCGCATGCGATTCGGCGGCGACGCGATTATCGACATCGTCTGCTACCGCCGCCACGGTCACAACGAAGCCGACGAGCCGGGCATCACGCAGCCGATGATGTACGGAAAAATCAAAACGCATCAGACGCCGCGCGGCATTTACGCCAAGCGTTTGAGCGATGCCGGGGTCATCAACGATGCCGATGCGCGCGAAATGGTCGACGCGTACCGCCGCCAGTTGGACGATGGGCATGTGGTCGCCGGGCAGGTCATCGACCCGAACAAAGCGCGGTTGATGGTGGACTGGACGCCGTATCTCGGCGCCGACTGGGACGACGGCACCGTGACCGCCGTGGCCGCGGAGGCGTTGCCGCGTTTGGCGCAGAAGTTGGCGGAGACGCCGGCTGATTTTCGCGTGCATGCGCGGGTGAAAAAGGTGCTGAACGAGCGCATTGCAATGGCGCGCGGCGAAGCGCCGATGGACTGGGGCTGCGCCGAGTTATTGGCGTATGCGACCATTCTTGAGGACGGTTACGATGTGCGGTTGTCGGGCCAGGATGCGGGCCGCGGTACTTTCGCGCACCGTCATGTCACGCTGCATGACCAGTCGCAAGCGCGCATTCATATTCCGATGCAGCATTTGCATGATGATGCGCGCGGCGATAAAAACGCCGACGGTGACAACAACCGCGACGGTGAAAACAAAAACGCCGACGGTGACAACAACCGCGGCGACGGTGAAAGCGTCGACAACGCCGGCGACGAAAACAAAAACCCCAAACGCTACGGCAACTACTTGGTTATCAACTCGTTTCTGTCCGAGGAAGCGGTGTTGGGTTTTGAATATGGCTACGCCACCACCGAGCCGCGCACGTTAGTAATTTGGGAAGCGCAGTTCGGCGATTTCGTCAACGGCGCGCAGGTGGTCATCGACCAATTCATCAGCAGCGGGCAGGCGAAGTGGGAGCGCGTGTGCGGCCTGACTTTGTTCCTGCCGCACGGCATGGAGGGCCAGGGGCCGGAGCATTCATCAGCGCGCTTGGAGCGGTTTTTGCAACTCTGCGCGCAAGCCAACATGCAAGTGTGCGCGCCGACCACGCCGGCGCAAATGTTCCACATGCTGCGCCGCCAAATCCTGCGTCCGCTGCGCCGGCCGCTGGTGGTGATGACGCCGAAGAGTCTGCTGCGCCATCCGGCCGCGGTGTCGACGCCGGCCGAGTTAAGCGGCGGCAAGTTTCATCTGGTTATCGACGATGTCGATGCGGTTGCCGGTGACGCCAACGCCGGTGATGTCGACAACGCCATCGACCCCAAACAAACTTCGCGCGTGATTTTATGCAGCGGCAAGGTTTATTATGACTTGTTGGCCGAGCGCCGCCGCCGCAACATCGCCAACGCCGCCATCGTGCGCATCGAGCAACTCTATCCGTTCCCGGGCCGCGACTTGGATGCGGTGATGCGCAACTATCCCGCGGCCGCCGAAGTGGTTTGGTGTCAGGAAGAGCCGCAGAACCAAGGCGCGTGGTATCCGACCCGCCACCACTTGCGCGCGGCGTTGCGCGGCCAGCAAAAGTTGCGTTATGTCGGCCGCGAAGCCTCGCCGTCGCCGGCCGTCGGCTACTACAAACTGCATCAACTTCAACAGCAACAGTTGGTCGAGCGGGCGTTGACCGCGGCCGCGGAGGACTGAACATGCCCATCGAAATCACCGTCCCGGTGCTGCCGGAATCGGTCGCCGACGCGCAACTGCTGGACTGGCACAAACAAGCCGGCGAGCGCGCCAGCCGCGACGAAATTTTGGTCGAGGTTGAGACCGACAAAATCGTCCTCGAAGTGGCCGCGCCGGCCGACGGCGTGGTTACCGAAATCCTGCAGCCGGCCGGAGCCACGGTGAAAGAAGGCGAGGTATTGGCGCGGTTTGAGGCGGGGGCGGGGGCCGAGGCGGCGGCCGCGGTCGCGGCGACGGCCGCGGAAGATTCCGCGGCCGCGAAAGATGCGCCGAGTCCGGCCGGCGGCGATGCTGCTGTCGGTGCCGCCGCCGGTGATTCCACTGTCGATGCTGCCGGTGATTCCACTGTCGATGCCGCCGATTCCGCCGCCGACACCCGCCTGAGCCCGGCGGTGCGACGCATGGTCGAGGAACATGGTTTGGACATCTCGGCCATCGCCGGGCGCGGCCGCGATGGGCGCGTGACCAAAGAAGATGTGCTGGCGTTCATCGCTGACCAAGTTGCGCCGGAGGAAGCGGGCGCGGGTGACTCAGTCGACGCCGGCGCGGCCGCCGCTCCCCAACCGGCCGCGCCGGAATCAAAACCGTCGCCGCCACCGTCATCACCACCGTCACAGTCACCGTCACCGGCAACACCGTCACCGGCAGCACCGTCACCGTCACCGGCATCACCGTCGCAATCCACCGTCAGCCGCGAATCCACCCGCGAACCCATGAGTCGCCTGCGCCGCACCATCGCCGCGCGATTGGTTGCGGCGCAGCAAACCGCGGCGCTGCTCACCACCTTCAACGAAGTCAACATGCAGCCGGTGATGGACTTGCGCGCGCGCTACAAAGACGCGTTTGAAGAAGTGCACGGCGCGCGCTTGGGTTTCATGTCGTTCTTCGTCAAGGCATCGGTCGACGCGCTGCAAAAATTTCCACTGGTGAATGCGTACATTGACGGCGACGGTGACGCCATCGTCCGCCACAACTACTGCGACATCGGCATCGCCGTGTCCTCCCCGCGCGGTTTGGTGGTGCCGGTGCTGCGCAACGCCGAGAGCATGGACTTCGCCGCGGTTGAAAAACAAATCGCCGACTACGGCAAGCAGGCCGCGGACGGCAGTTTAAGTCTGGACGCGCTCACCGGCGGCACCTTCACCATCACCAACGGCGGCGTGTTCGGCTCGCTGCTGTCCACGCCGATTATCAACCCGCCGCAGAGCGCCATCCTCGGCATGCACGCCATCCAGCCGCGCCCGGTGGCGGAGGACGGCCAGGTGGTCATCCGCCCGATGATGTATGTCGCGCTGTCGTACGACCACCGCATCATCGACGGCCGCGAAGCGGTCGGCTTCCTGGTCGCGGTCAAGGAAAAGTTGGAAGACCCGGCGCGCATGCTGTTGCAACTCTAATTAAGCGCGCGCCATGAATGTCAAACCCAACGCGCTGTTCACCAACGACAACCTGTTCGTGCTGAACGGCATGAACAGCGCATGCGTGGATATGATTTATCTCGACCCGCCGTTCAACTCCAAGCGGTTTTACTCCGCGCCCATCGGCAGCCAGGCCGCGGGCGCGAGTTTTAAGGACATGTGGACTTGGGATGATGTGGATTGGGCGTTGCTGGTGCGCCTGACCAAACAGCATCCGCATTTCGTGCAATTCATTCAATCCATTGAACGCGCGCACGGCCGCGCGATGATGTCGTATATCGCGTTCATGGCGCAGCGCGTGTTCGAGATGCACCGGGTGCTGAAACCGACCGGCTCCATTTACTTGCACTGCGACCAGACCGCCGGGCATTATCTGAAAATCATGATGGATTTCATTTTCGGCAGTAAAAATTTCTGCAACGATGTCGTGTGGAGTTACCGCAGATGGTCGGGCAAGTCGAAGAAGTACCAAAAAATGCACGACAACATTCTTTTTTACGCGAAGGATGCGTCGGCACACTGCTGGAACTGGCCTATGGAGGCCAAGGCCGGCGGCACCCCCAAGCACAAACGCTGGAATGAGCGCGACCCAAAAACCGGCAAGTTGGTCACGCGCTCGGACAAGAGCGTGAAAGTCGCCGAGACCAACATGCGCGATGTGTGGGAAATCGGCCGTCTGCAGTCCAACGCCAAAGAGCGCGTCGGTTATCCCACGCAAAAACCCCTGGCATTGCTGAAGCGCATCATTGCCGCATCGAGCAACAAGGGCGACTTGGTGTTCGACCCGTTCTGCGGCTGCGCGACCACGCTGATAGCGGCGCAAGACCTCGGCCGGCGATGGATAGGCATTGACATTGAAGAGGAAGCCGGCAATTTGGTGCGCGACCGGCTGGCGCGCGAGTTGGGCCTGTTCAACGACTTCACCCACTACCGCGACTTGCCCGACCGCGATGATTATCCGCGCGCCAACCCGCGCGACAAGGCGGTGCGCTCGCGCTTGTACGGCG
>JAPPPS010000129.1:4967-7514 GCA_028817405.1 Gammaproteobacteria bacterium | reverse complement strand
CCTCGCCGTTTTGTGGATTGCCTTGTCCGGTTTTTGGACCGCGTGGCTGCTCATCCTCGGTGTGGCGTCGATCCTGCTGGCGTGGTGGGTGGCGCGGCGGTTGGGGGTCGGCGGCTGGCGCGCGGATGCGGCCGGGCGGCGGCTGAAGCCGCTGGCGCTGGCCGGCTACTGGGCGTGGCTGCTGTGGGAAATCGGCAAAGCCAACTTTGATGTCATGCGGCGCATCTGGGACCCGGCCATGCCGCTGTCGCCGACCGTGTTTCGCGTGCCGGCGGCCGGCATGAGCGACTTGGCGCAGGTCACTTACGCCAACTCCATCACCCTCACGCCCGGCACCATCGCCATCAACTTAAGCGACGACGCCATCGAAGTGCATGCGCTGTCATCCGACTCGCGCGCGCAATTGCTCGGCGGCGAAATGCGCCGGCGCGTCGAGCGCATCGAACACATCGAACCGGCGCAAGCGCCGCCGCAAGAGTCGCCGGCGGAAGAGTCGCCGGCGCAAGCGGACTGATGTTCACCGCCGCCATGTTCGCCGTGTTGGTCGCCATGCTGCTGGCGCTGGCGCGCGGTTTTGCGGGGCCGACGGTGTATGACCGCATCCTCGCGCTCAACACTTTCGGCACCAAGACGGTGCTGCTGATTGCGCTGTACGGTTTCCTCACCGCGCGCCCGCACTTCCTCGACATCGCGCTGGTCTATACGCTGCTGAACTTCATTTCCACCATCGCGGTGCTGAAGTTTTTTGAATACGGCGACCTCGGCCGGCGCGGCGGCTGCGACTGAGGCGCTGAGTTCATGATTGACGCGCTGAGTTGGATGCTCATCATCGCCGGCTGCTTCGTGGTGCTGACCGGCAGCATCGGCATCAACCGCTTCCCGGAGTTCTTCACCCGCGTGCATGCCGCCTCGCTCACCGACACGCTCGGCATCGCGCTGCTGGTTTTCGGTTTGATGCTGCAAGCCGGGTTCACGCAAGTGGCGCTTAAACTGGCGCTGTTGTTGTTCTGCATTTTATGGACCGGCCCGGTGGCCGGGCATGCGTTAACCAAGGCCGCGCTGCACGGCAAACTGCGGCCGTGGATTCACGATAACAATCGCGACAGCCGCGACAACTACGACAACCGCGACAACCGCCGCAACCAATCCAACCCCGGACGCAACTCACGGTGAACGCGTTCCTGGTTTTCATTCTGCTCGCTTTCATGGCCGCGGTGGCGGCCGCGGTGCTGCGCTTGCGCAGTTTGTTCGCGGCGGTGATGTTGTTCGGCATGTTCAGTTTTTTGTCGGCGACGCTGTTCGTGGTGCTGGACGCGGTGGATGTCGCGTTCACCGAGGCCGCGGTCGGGGCCGGCATCGCCACCGTACTGATGCTTGCCACGCTCACGCTGACCAGCCCGCACGAGACCCCGCATCTCCACCCGCTGCGCCACGCCGCCATCGTCATCGCCACCGGCCTGGCGCTGCTGTACGGCACCGCAGACATGCCGCGCTACGGCGACCCGGCCGCGCCGCCGCACACTCATGTCGCGCCGCGCTACATTGAAAAGTCGCAGGCCGAGACCGGCGCGCCCAACATGGTCACCGCGGTGCTCGCCAGTTACCGCGGCTACGACACCTTGGGCGAAGTGGCGGTCATCTTCACCGCGGGCATCGGCGTGATGGCGCTGCTCGGCGGCCGCGGTTTTTTGTCGCGGCCACGGTCGCGGCGGCGGCGAAACCAGGAGGCAAACC
The DNA here is from genome assembly GCA_028817405.1 of Gammaproteobacteria bacterium. GTDB lineage: Bacteria > Pseudomonadota > Gammaproteobacteria > Arenicellales > Poriferihabitantaceae > JAHRAW01. The sequence continues at coordinate 5,780 of JAPPPS010000129.1, read as the reverse complement.
ATGGAACACCATAAAGTGCTGCGCGTGGTCACGCGGCTGCTGGTACCGCTGATTTTGCTGTTCGCGTTGTATGTGCAGTTCCACGGCGACTTCGGACCCGGCGGCGGCTTTCAGGCCGGGGTGATTTTCGGCGCCGGCATCATCTTGTTCGCCATCGTGTTCGGCGTGCAGCGCTGCATGCATGCGCTGCCGCCGGCGTGGATGCGCATGGTCGCGGCCGGCGGCGTGCTGTTATACGCGGGCGTCGGCGTGGCCGGGGTTTTGCTCGGCGGAAATTATTTGGATTACGATGTGCTGGCAGCCGACAACATCGCGGGCCAGCATCTCGGCATCAATTTAATTGAAGTGGGCGTCGGCGCCACCGTGGCCGCGGTGATGGTTTGTTTGTTTTATTGTTTCGCCGGCGGCGACGGTGAACATGAAATCGAAGGCGACGGCGCGGGCGGCAACCATGGATAACATCGCCGGCTTGTTCAACTACTTCGGCGTCATCGTGTTGATGATGCTCGGCTTCTACATCGTCATGGACTCGCCCAACTTGGTTAAGAAAATGATCGGCTTGAATATCTTTCAAGTCGCGGTTTTCATTTTCTACATCACCTTGGGCAAAGTCGCGGGCGGCAGCGCGCCGATTGCCGACGCCGCGGTCGACGCCGCGGCCGGCGCATACAGCAACCCGCTGCCGCATGTGTTGATTCTCACCGCCATCGTGGTCGGCGTCGCCACCACCGCGTTGGGCCTGGCCATCATCATCCGCATTCAGCGCGCGTACGGCAGCGTCAACGAGAACGCCATCTCGGCCGCGGACGCCGC
>JAPPPS010000129.1:0-4918 GCA_028817405.1 Gammaproteobacteria bacterium | reverse complement strand
CCGGAGTCACCGTGACCCTCGCCCACCTGCCGGCGCTGCAGGTGGTGGCGCCGCTCCTGGCCGCGCCGCTGTGCGCGTTGTTGCGCGCGCCGCTGGCGGCATACCTGCTGACTTGCGCGGTCGCCGCCGTTGCCGCGGCCACCGCCGGCTGGCTGCTGTTCACCGTCACCGCCGGCGGGGCCGCGGTCATCACCTACGCGCTCGGCGGCTGGGCCGCGCCGTGGGGAATCGAATACCGCGTCGATGCGCTCGGCGCTTTTGTGCTGGTCATCGTCACCGGCGTCAACCTGGTCGCGGTGTGGTTCGGCCGCGCCAGCGTCATGCGCGAAGTCCCGCGTGAGCGCGTTTTTCTTTTCTACACCGGCTGGCTACTGTGCTTGACCGGCATGCTTGGCATCGCGGTCAGCGGCGATGTGTTCAATGTTTTCGTGTTCCTCGAAATCGCCTCGCTGGCGTCGTACTTCCTGGTTTCCATGGGGCGCGACCGCCGCGCCTTGAGCGCCGCGTTTCGTTATCTCCTGCTCGGCACCGTCGGCGCGACTTTTATTTTGATTGCGGTGGGCTTGCTGTACCAGATGACCGGCACGCTCAACATGGCCGACCTCGCCGCGCGCCTACCGCCGTTGAAAGAGAGCCGCACCTTGCAAGTCGCGTTCGCGTTTCTCAGCGTCGGCGTGGGATTGAAAGCCGCGGTGTTTCCGCTGCATTTCTGGCTGCCCGGCGCATACACTTTCGCGCCCAACATGGTGACGGTGTTCCTGGCCGGCACTTCCACCAAAGTGTCGGTTTATATTCTCCTGCGGTTTTTCTTTTCCGTCATCGGCACGGACATCAGTTTCGATGCGTTGAAGTTGCATTGGTTTTTGCTGCCGCTGGCGTTGGCCGGCATCTTCACCGCTTCCATCGCCGCGATTTACCAAAACGATGTCAAGCGCCTCTTGGCGTTCTCAAGCGTCGCCCAAGTCGGCTACATGATTCTCGGCATCGCCCTCGCCAGCGCGGCCGGGTTGAGCGCCGCGCTGGTGCATCTGTTCAACCACGCGCTGATGAAAAGCGCGCTGTTCTTCACCGTCGCCTGCATGGTGTTTCGCGTAGGCAACTCAAAGTTAACCGACTTGGCCGGCCTCGCCAAACGCATGCCGCTGACCGCGGCCGCGTTGGTGGTCAGCGGCCTGTCGCTCATCGGCTTTCCGTTCACCGCCGGCTTCATCAGTAAATGGGCGTTGTTGGCCGCGGCGTTGCAATCGCATGGCTGGTGGCTGGCGTTGTTGGTGTTGGCGAGTTCGTTGTTGGCGGTGGTTTATATGTGGCGCGTGGTCGAGGCGCTGTACTGCGCGCCCCGCGCGCCGGCGACGGTGCAGTCGCAAGCGATGACGGTAACCGAAGCGCCGTTGCCGTTGTTAGCCGGCGCGTGGTTGTTGGCGGCGGGCAATGTCGCGTTCGGGTTGTCGACAGAACTCAGCCGCGGCGTCGCCGAGCGCGCGGCATTACTGCTGTTCGGTGGCGCGCCGTGAGCGTTGACGCGTTGTTGGTTGCGGTCATCGCCTTGCCGTTGGCCGGCGCGTTGTTGGTGACGGCATGCGGTGAGCGCCGGCGCAACTTGCGCGAGGCGGTGACGCTGGTGACGGCGTCGCTGCTACTGTTGGCGGTGCTGCAGTTGTTGGCGCCGCTGTGGCCAACGGATTTGGAATCGGAATCGACGGTGGCGTTGTCGACGCCGTTGGTATTAGCCGAACCGTGGCCCGGGGTGACCGTCGCGTTGGCGGTGGAACCGCTTGGTTTGTTGTTTGCGTTGGTCGCGAGTCTGTTGTGGCTGGTCACCTCGCTGTACGCCATCGGCTACATGCGCGGCCACGGCGAGCAAAATCAAACGCGATTTTACGCGTTCTTCGCGGTCGCCATCTTTGCCGCCATGGGCATCGCTTTCGCCGCCAACTTGTTCACGCTGTTTTTGTTTTACGAAATCTTAAGCCTCGGCACTTTCCCGCTGGTCACCCACGCGGGCAGCGCCGAGGCCAGGCGCGCCGGCCGCGTCTACCTCGGCATCTTGCTCGGCACTTCCATCGGCTTTTTTCTCCTCGCGTTGGTCTGGACTTGGAGCATCGCCGGCACCTTGGACTTCACCGCCGGCGGCGTACTGGCCGGGCGCGCGTCGCCGTTCGCGGCCTCGGCGTTGTTAGTGTTGTTTTTGTTCGGCGTCGGCAAGGCCGGGTTGATGCCGTTCCATCGATGGCTGCCCGCGGCCATGGTCGCGCCGACGCCGGTGAGCGCGCTGCTGCATGCGGTGGCGGTGGTGAAGGCCGGGGTGTTCACGGTGCTTAAAATCTGCGTGTATATTTTCGGCGCCGATTTTTTGTCGCAAGTGCCGGCGCGCGAGGCGCTCATGTATGTCGCGGCGGCCACGCTGTTAATCGCCTCGCTGGTCGCGCTGCGCAAGGACAACTTGAAAGCGCGGTTGGCGTACTCCACGGTGAGTCAACTGTCGTACATCATTCTCGGCGCGCTGCTGGCGAACGCGCTCGGCTTCATCGGCGGCGGCTTGCACATCCTCATGCACGCCTTCGGCAAAATCACTTTGTTCTTTTGCGCCGGCGCGATTTTGGTGGCGGCGCATAAAACCGAGGTCAGCGACATGCGCGGACTCGGCCGCGCCATGCCGGTGACCATGGGCGCGTTCTTCATCGCCTCGCTCAGCATCATCGGCCTGCCGCCCGGCGGCGGCTTGTGGAGCAAGTGGCTGCTGGCGCTGGCCACGGTGGAGGCCGGCGCGTTTATATTGCTGGCGGTGCTGCTGCTGAGTTCGTTGTTGAACATCGCTTACCTGCTGCCGATTCCATTGCGCGCGTTTTTTGGCAAAGCCGATAACCAAAGCAATGGCGACGGTGTGCGCGAAGCGCCGGGGTTTTGCTTGGCGGCCATCGTCATCACCACCGCCGGCTGCGTGGCGTTGTTCATCTGGCCCGATGCGGCGCGGCGACTGTTAAGTTTAATGGGCGGCATCGAATGAAACATCCAATGAACGACCGCGACAAAAAACCTTTCTTCGACCGCCCGCGCAATGTCAAACGCATGCTGCGCGTGTTTTATGCCGTCTGCGCGGCGCTGCTGGCCGTGGATTTTTTGTACCACCGTCATGTCATTCACGCGTTTGAATCGGTGCCGGGGTTTTATGCGCTATTCGGCTTGGTCGCCTGCGTGGTGTTGGTGCTGGCGGCGAAAGAGATGCGCAAGGTGTTGATGCGCGACGAAGATTATTACGAAGGCGACGGTGCCGGCGACGGCGATGACGGGAACGGCCGCGATGCTGACTGAACTGCCGTTCCTGCCGTTCTACCTCGGCGCGCTGTTGGTGGCGTTGTCGCCGTCGCGATGGCGGCCCGCGCTCACCGTACTCACGCCGCTCATCGGCGCGGCCAATCTGCTGACCATCCCGGCCGGCGCGCATCTCAGCATGGAATTGTTGGGCAATGAATTGCATCCATTGCGCGTCGACCGTCTCAGCATGCTGTTCGGCTACTTGTTCCATCTCGCCGCTTTCATCGGCGCGATTTACGCGTGGCATGTGCGCGCGCGCGGGCAACAAGCGGCGGCGTTGTTATACGCCGGCAGCGCGTTGGGCGCGGTGTTCGCCGGCGACTTGCTGACGCTGTTCGTGTTCTGGGAACTGTTGGCGGTGTCGTCGGTGTTCTTAATCATCGGCCGCAACACCGCGCGCGCCATGCGCGCCGGCATGCGTTATTTGTTGATTCAAGTGTTGTCCGGCGTGCTGTTGTTCGCCGGCGCCGCGTTGTTGGTGAGCGACGGCGGCGACTTGACCTTCACCGTCATGCGTTTGGATTCCACCGGCGCGTTGTTGATATTCGCCGCCTTCGGCATCAAGTGCGCGTTCCCGCTGCTGCACAACTGGCTCACCGACGCCTACCCCGAAGCGACGCCGAGCGGCACGGTGTTTCTCAGCGCATTCACAACCAAAGTCGCGGTGTATGCATTGGCGCGCGGCTTCCCCGGCGAGGAATTGCTGGTCTACATCGGCGCGGTGATGACCTGCTTTCCGATTTTCTACGCGGTCATAGAAAACGACCTGCGCCGCGTGCTGGCATACAGCATGCTCAACCAAATCGGATTCATGGTGGTCGGCATCGGCATCGGCGGCGCGCTCGCCATCAACGGCGCGGTCGCGCACGCGTTCAACGATGTCCTGTTCAAGGGCTTGTTGATGATGAGCATGGGCGCGGTGCTGTACCGCACCGGGCGCATGAACGGCTCCGACTTGGGCGGCTTGTATCAATCCATGCCGAAGACCACGCTGCTGTGCATCATCGGCGCGGCGTCCATCTCGGCGTTTCCGTTGTTCTCCGGCTTCGTCAGCAAGTCCATGGTCATGTCGGCGGCGCTCGGCGAAGGTTATGAATGGGTATGGCTGGCGTTGCTGTTCGCTTCGGCCGGCGTCTTCCATCACGCGGGCATCAAGATTCCGTTCTTCGCCTTCTTCGCGCATGACTCCGGCATCCGATGCAAGGAGGCGCCGCCGCACATGCTCATCGCCATGCTCATCGCCGCCGCGCTCTGCATCGGCATCGGCTGCTGGCCATGGCTGCTGTACCAATTGCTGCCGTTTGCGGTGGACTATTCGCCGTTCGACGCCACGCATGTCATCGCGCAGTTGCAACTGCTGTTCTTCTCCGCGCTGGCGTTCGCCTGGCTTAAACTCTCCGGCATCTACCCGCCGGAATTGCCGTCGGTCAACCTGGACGCCGAGTTCCTCTACCGCAAACTCGGCCCCGCGGCGGTAAAAAACATCACCGCATTCGTAACAACCGTCGACCGCGCCCTGCGCCGCCGCGCGCTGAGCGCAACCCGCGCCCTCATCCAAACCGCCCGCCGCCTCCACCACCACGAGACCACAACCCACGGCGGC
>JAPPPS010000104.1 GCA_028817405.1 Gammaproteobacteria bacterium | reverse complement strand
GAGGAATATAGTCGCTACGCTTCCTTATTCCTCTACCGCACGGAATGACTGCCCCGGCATCTTCCGGCCATCGCCGGCGCTTCGCGCCGGGGTAATTAAAGACTCTGGCTTCCTGATTGGTGAGAAACGTAGTCGCTATCGCTCCTTGTTTCTCTACCATCAGGAATTGCGAATTAGATTCGCGCGCCGGGGCGGTTGCCGTTACTTTCGTCTGCTACAATGGACAGATGATTGATTTCAAAGAGTGCGCCGAAATACCGCATCGCTCCCCGCTTGAGTCGATGGAATCGTTGCGCAAACATTTCCGGCAAGATGCATCCATCGTGCAAGCGGCGTTTGCACATTCGTTTTTTCTGCATCCGGATGAGGTCGAGGCGCGGCCGCTTTATGGTAACCGTGCGCGATACAGTCGCGAACATTATCCCGACAAGAAAAAAGGGGAAAGTGCCTATTGGAAAGGCCGGGAAGTTCGTTTAGATGACAACTCGGCGGCGCAAAAAACCTGGAAAAAACGTTCGAAGCACCCACTGGTACGTGGTTCGGGCTATGGTGTGCGGCATATCTGGGGGGAACCGTGGAATCCGGATATGTTCACTGCCGGCTGGAATCTCTGTTACATGCCGTTCTGGGCCGGAATGTTGACCGAGGAACAGCATATCTACCATGACTTGCACAAAGCGGTGCGGCAAGTTGCATGGGAATTGTATTTCGGGGACAACGGTCGACTTGAGGTGCCGGACAGTTTGACGGCCATTGTCAATAATCCGGGGATGGGCGAAGAATTGAATTCTCTGCTCGACGGTGAACCGGTTTTGGTTCTGCGCGGAAGACAAAAGCAACGCGACAGGAAATTACAGGTATCGGCGAATCCATCGGGCAACGAAGTGTTGCAAGAACAATTGGTGAAACAGATTCGCGGAGAATCTCACAGCAGTTGGACCAATCTCATTAAAGCGGTGTTGGATTTGCAGGGGAAACCTCATGCGCCATTCAGCACAAACCATGTGAAATCATCGTCAAAATCCATAATGCGGAGAATCCAGCAAGAAGCCAAACTTGAATTAGCGGAGATTGAGCGATTGCTGAAACAGATTGCACCTCCACCAAGTTGGCAAAATTCGGTAGATTCGGAAAACATGAACACATCTCTCGACCTCGCCTTTGTGCGCGGGTGTTTCCCCGCTTTTGAGCAGGCGTTGCCGGGCAAGACCGCGTTTTTTGAGAACGCCGGCGGGAGTTATGTGGCGGGGGCGGTGCTTGATAAGTTGCTGCATTTTTACCGCGCCAACAAGGTGCAGCCCCAATTCGGTGGTGGCGCGAGCGAAATTTGCGCGGCGGCCGGCGAACAGATGGACGCCGGGCGGCGCACCATCGCCGACTTGCTCGGCGTGGATGCGAGCACGCTGACCCTCGGGCCGTCGACCACGCAGAACATCAACACCTTGGCGCATGCTTGCGCGCCCATCGTTTTGCCGGGCAAGCGGGTCATCGTGTCGGGGCAGGACCACGAAGCCAACATCGGCGCGTGGCGACGGTTATGCGCGCGCAGCGGCGCGGAGTTTGTGTGCTGGCCGGTCGACCCACAAAGCGGCGAATTGTCGCTGGACGACTTGCGCGAGTTGCTGGACGAACGCGCCGCCATCGTGTGCATGACGCATAGTTCCAACATCATCGGCACGCTGAATCCGGTCGCGGAAGTCATCGAGATGTGCCGCGCGCACGGCAGTCGCGTGGTGATTGACGGTGTATCGGCGGCGCCGCATCAGTGGCCCGACCTCCCGGCCCTGCGCCCGGACGCGTATTGCTTCAGCGCCTACAAAACCTACGCCACGCACTTGGGCGTGATGGTTGTCGCGGCCGATTTCGCGGCCGCGCTGGAGCCGCAATGCCATGACTTCAACCGCGGCTGCGCCGCCAAACATTTCGACGCGGCCGGCCCCGACCACGCGTCCATCGCCGCGCTGGCCGGCCTCGGCGATTATTTCGCCGCCAGTTACCGGCATCACTTCGGCGATTCGGACGCCACCTTGCATGAAAAAGCGCAAGCGGTATCGGCGTTGATGCACCGTCACGAAGCCGCACTCTGCGCGCCGTTGTTGGAGGCGCTGCGCGAACTGCCGCTGCGCGTCATCGGCCGCGACCGCATGCAGGGCCGCGAGGCGAACATCGCGCTCATCTCCGAGCGGCATTCATCGGCGCGCTTGTCCGCGTCGCTGGCGGCGCGCGGCATCGCGGCCGGCCACGGTCACTTCTACGCCAAACGCTTGCTGGAAAGCGTCGGCGTCGCGGACCCCGAAGACGGCGTGTTGCGCATCAGTTTCGCGCACTACAACACCGCGGACGAAGTCGCGCGGGTCATCGACGCGCTGCGGGAGTTGCATTAAGTTTGGGGTGACGGTGGCGGCGGTGACGGTGACGGTGGCGACGGTGACGGTGGCGACTGTGGCATTGCGACGGTGACCACCGGGCCTCAACCGCGGAATTCGCCGGCAACGAAAAACGCTTTCCCCGCGCTTGCTTTTTGTCGCGGAATCTCTGCTACACTTGCGGCGCGCTGCCTGCCGTGTTTGTGATGTCCGCCGTATTCCTTAGAACCTAATCCACAATTCAGGGAACTAAGTCGGTTGCGGGCGAGTATTTCCTCGGCTTGCCGCTGGAAATCCCAAAGTTGCCGCTGGTGCCCACTTGAATCTTCCCGGTTCAAGGTCATGCGGACACACGGCATGCGCGGGCAGCGTCTTTTGCGGCCGGGCTGTTTCAGCCGGCCGGCTCGATTTCGACCACCGTGAATTCCATCCACCCCATCAAACGCAGCGACCGCGGCCCGGCGGCGGGCAAGGCGGCCACGGCGACCCACGCGGCCAAAGCGACCAAGTCGACTTTGCGCGCGCAACTCCGCCGCCGGCGGCGCGCGTTGGATGCCGCGCAGCAGGCGCAAGCGGCGCGGGATTTGGCGGCGCAACTGCAACAGTTGCCGGCTTTCGCGCGCGCCCGGCGCATCGCGTTCTACCTCGCCAACGACGGTGAAATCGACCCCGCGGCCGCGCTGGCGGCGGCCCTCGAGCGCGGCGCACAATGCTACGCGCCGGTCATCGCCGATGGCGACAAAATCCTCAGATTCGCCGAAATCACCGCGCGCGCCGAATTCCGCGCCGGCCGATTCGGCATCGCCGAGCCGGTGGCGGCCGACCGCGACTTGCTCGACGCTCGCGCCCTCGACCTCGCGCTGCTGCCGTTGGTCGGCTTCGACCGCCGCGGCAACCGCATCGGCATGGGCGGCGGATTTTATGACGCGACTTTCGCCCGCATCGCCGGCGCCGGCGCCGCCGCAACAACCGGCCGCGGCCCGCTGTTAGTCGGCCTGGCGCATGAAATTCAACGCGTCGACGCCATCGACGCCGAGTCTTGGGACATTCCGTTAACCGCGGTGGTCACCGACCGTAGAATCCACCACTGCGCCGGCGGCGGCGATGATGTCGAAAACGCCGGCGCCGGCCCCGATGCCGGCCCCGATGCCGCCGCCGAAAACGAATCCCCGTCAACCGCACATTCCGAGGCAACCCAATGCGCCACTGGCTGATGAAAAGCGAGCCCGGCGAGTTTTCCATCGACGACTTGCAACGCGTAACAGTGGAGCCGTGGGACGGCGTGCGCAACTATCAGGCGCGCAACTTCATGCGCGACGCCATGCGGCCCGGCGACCCGGCGTTTTTCTACCACTCCAACTGCAAAACGCCGGGCATCGTCGGCGTGATGAAAATCGCCGGCCGCGCCTACCCCGACCCGACCGCCTTCGACCCGAATGATTCGCACTACGACCCAAAAAGCGACCCGGACAAACCGACTTGGTTTTTGGTTGATGTGCGTTTTGTTCGCAAACTGAAAACCCCGGTGACCTTGGAGCGGATGAAAGCGGAGACCGCGCTGGCCGGCATGCGCCTGCTGCAGCGCGGCAACCGTTTGTCGGTTTTTCCGGTCGACAAGTTGCACTGGGACCATGTACTGGAGATGAGTCAATCATGAACGCCAAACCCTTTATCCTCACCCTGTTCGCCGCCGCCGCCATCCTCGCCGCGCCGGCCCACGCGCAAACCGACCGAGACCGAACCATGTGCAAACTATCCACCACCTTAGGCGACATCAGCATCGAACTCGACCACGAACGCGCGCCGGTGTCCGCGCGCAACTTCGTCGAGTATGTTGAAGCCGGGCATTTCGACAACCTGATTTTCCACCGCGTCATCCCCGGCTTCATGATTCAAGGCGGCGGCTTCACCGCGGACATGCAACAACGCCCGACCCGCGCGCCGATTATCAACGAAGCCGACAACGGCCTGAAAAACCTCACCGGCACGCTGGCCATGGCGCGCACCTCGGTGCCCGACTCCGCCACCTCGCAGTTCTTCATCAACCTGGTCGACAACGCCTTCCTCGACCACACCGCCAAAACCCCGCAAGGCTGGGGCTACGCGGTGTTCGGCAAAGTCACCGGCGGCCTGCAAGTCGTCCAACAAATCGCCGCCCAACCCACCGGCGCCTCCGGCGGCCACCGCGACGTGCCGCTCAAAGCGATTGTCATCACCAAAGCGGAATGCTGACGCCAAGCGGCGGGAATGCATAAACCGCGAACGGTAACGGCGGCGGTTATGTTGCCGGGGGTGCGTCGAAGTCGATAATGAGGTTGCCGGCGTGGTCGACGGTGGCGGCGCAGTTAGGGGGTAGGACGGTGGTAGTCTGCGGCTCGGCGATTTGCGCCGGGCCGGGGACGCGGTCGCCGGGGCGCAGGGTGGCGCGTTGCACGAGGGTGGGGGGGCCATCGTCGGCGTTATCGCCAAGACCATGCCCGACGCTATCACCGGGGCCATCACCGCGGTCGCCGCTTTTATCGCCATCGCCAAGCGCATCGCCGGCGTCGTCACCGATGCCATCGCCGGTGCCGTCACCGGGGCCGTCGTCGGCATTTTCACCGGGGCAATCGCCAAATCCATCGCCGTGACCGTCGCCTTCGTCGCCGACAGCGCCATCCGGCAACGCCGGGGCCGGGGCGGTTACGGTTAGGCTCCACGACAGCGCTTCGATGTCGGCGTTGGGGAGGATGCGGCCGTAGATTCGGGCGTAGTGCGCTTCGAAGCGGCGGCGAATTTCGGCCGCTGATTCCGCGTCCAGCGCGCCGGCCGGCATTTCGATGTCGACTTCGTGGCCCTGGCCCGGATAGCGCATCAGCGCGCCGCGACGCTCGGTGAGGGCGGCGCCGGGCGCGGCCGCGGCCACCACTTCGCGGCCGCTGCTGCTCAGGTCACTGTACAGCCGGTTGACCGCATCCGCGTCGAACGCCGACAGCCGCATGTGCAAACTGCGCACCATCTCGTACGCGGCCGCGGCCCGCAAAAATCCCAGCGCCGAGCCGACGCCGGGATGCGCCGGCACGATGACGCGGCGGATGCCCAACTTGCGCGCCAGTTGCGCGGCGTGCAGCGGGCCGCAGCCGCCGAACGCGATGAGCGCGCAGCGGCTCAAATCCGCGCCGTGTTCCGCGGCATGCACGCGCGCGGCGTTGGCCATGGTCTCGTCCACCATCTCGCCGATGCCGGCCGCGGCGGCAGCGACGCTCAAGCCCAGCGGCCGCGCCACCGCGCGTTGGATGGCGCGTTCGGCCGCGTCGGCGCGCAGCGCAATCCGCCCCTCGGCGAAGCGCTTGCGGTCGAGGCGGCCGAGTACGCAGTCGGCGTCGGTGACGGTGGCGTCGGCGCCGCCGCGCCCGTAGCAGGCCGGGCCCGGGTCCGCGCCGGCGCTTTGCGGGCCGACGGCCAGGCGGCCGAGCGCGTCGATGCGCGCTTTGGAGCCGCCGCCGGCGCCGATTTCAATCATTTCCGTCACCGGAATGCGCACCGGCAGGCCGCTGCCGGCCATAAACCGCGCGTTGCGCGCGACCTCAAACTGGCGGGCGGTGCGCGGCGCGAACGCCTCCAGCAGGCAGATTTTCGCGGTGGTGCCGCCCATGTCGTACGACAACGCCATGCGCGCGCCGCATTGCCGCGCCGCATGCCGGGCGAGAATCGCGCCGCCGCTGGGGCCGGATTCCACCAAGCGAATGGGGAATTTCAGCGCGGTTTGCAGCGTGGTCATGCCGCCGGCGGAAGTCATCAGCAGCAGCGGGCAACGGAAGCCGGCCGCGTCCAAACCGTCGCGCAACGCGCCGAGGTATTTCGCCATCGACGGCTGCACGTACGCGTTGGCGACGGTGGTGCTGAGGCGCTCGTATTCGCGCAACTCCGGGCAGACTTCCGCCGACAACGAGACCGCGACGCCGGGCAAATGCTTGGCGATGAATTCGCCGGCCATGCGTTCATGGGCCGGGTTGGCGTAGGCGTGCAAAAAGCCGACCGCGACCGATTCGACGCGCGCAGACTCGAGGCGCGGCAGGAGGGCTTCCAGCGCCCCGGCGGTCAACGCGCGCAGGACTTCGCCGCGCGGGCCGATGCGCTCCGGCACGGTCAAGCGCCGGCGGCGCGGCACCAACGGCGCGGGCTTTTGCAGGAACATGTCGTATTGGTCGAACCGCGATTCGGCGGCGATTTCCAGACTGTCGCGAAAGCCGGCGGTGGTCACCAACGCGGTGCGCGCGCCGCGCCGCTCGATGAGCGCGTTGGTGGCCAGGGTGGTGCCGTGGATGATGGATGCGACGCCGGCCGGCGCGATGCCGGCGGCGTCGAGCAGTTGCGCCGCGCCGTCGAGAAAGCCGCGCGCCGGGGCCTCGGCGGTGGTCGGCACCTTGGCGGTGCGCAGCCGCCCGCCGGCCGCAACCACGATGTCGGTGAAAGTCCCGCCGATGTCGACCGCGAGGCGGGGGCCGGGAGCCGGATTCATAATTCAGGCGGGGGCACCGTCATACCAGCGACAGCCGGAATCCAGTGTTTTTAAGCACCAGTACCGGCGCAACACGTCGCACCCTGGGGTTAATCGTGGACTTGCAAACGTCGATGGCATCGGCGATGCTGGTTTGGCTGTTATTCTCCCCAGCAGAACCAGATAGTGTATCGTTGCTCTTGGGCGATTTGCACATAGTACGACATGAATTTTGCCTCAATAGTGGAGTAAGAAGCAATGCTACCGCAACCCGCCCTATCTCCGATTGATGGCGTTGCATTTGGGGGTTGAATCCAAGAAAGCCACCAAGACGGTCATTTACCCACTCGATATTTTCTCAGGACGGATTCGCGAATGTTGACCCCCAGGCCGGGCGCGTTATCAGCATGGATGCGGCCGGCTTGATGCCAGAGCGGTGTTTCAGGCAGTTCGTGCTGCACCGGGCTTTCCAGCGGCTTCAGTTCAAACACCCACGCCGCGGGCGTGGCGATTGACAAATGCAGTGATGCGGCGGTGGTCACCGCCGTGCTCCAGGCGTGCGCATTGATGAAGCGTTTGTGCGCCTCGCACATGCGGGCGACCCGGATGAATCCGCCGATTCCTTCGGCCCGTCCCGGGTCCACGCCGAGCACATCCACGCATCCGCCGGCCAGCAGGCGGGCATAGCCGTCCGGGGTGAACTCGCGCTCGCCGGTGGCGATGCGCACGCCGCTCTTGGCGCGCAACTCGGCCAGACCGGAAAGGTCGGATGGATGCAACGGCTCCTCAATCCAGTCGATGCGGGATTCCTCGACCATCCGATTGGCCGCGTAAATGGCCGTCGCCGCATCCCATCTGACGCCATTGCCGATATCGACCATGAGCAGGGCATCGCCGCCAATCGCCGAGCGCACCTCGGCCACGAAGTCGGCGTCGTAATCCGGGTCGCCGCCGACCGGGGAAAGCCCCTTTTTGCCGAAGCCCAACTTGGCTCCGGCGAAGCCGGCTCCCACATGCCGGGCCACTTCGCGGGCGTTGTCGGCGGGGGTTTCCCGGTTCATGTGCATGCTGGCGATGGCCGGCAGCGAGTCATGCGCCCGCCCGCCTAACAACCGCCACAGCGGCTGGCAGCTTTCCCGGCCGAGGGCGTCCCACGCCGCCATGTCGATTCCAGAAAGCGCCATCGAGGCGATTCCGCCCTCGCCATACCACCAGGTTCGGGCCTTCATTTTGCCGCGAATCGCCTCCAGGTCGCGGAGGTCCATCCCGGTCACCTCCGCGGCCAACCCTTCGCGGATGACCGCGGCCACGGCCGCGCAGGCCTCCGGCCACATGGCGATGCACTCGCCCCAGCCAAGCGCGCCGCCGGTGGTCTGCAAGCGCACCAGCACGGTCATTCGCGCCGCATCGTGGTCGTTCGGCTCGGGGTAGCGGAGGATGATGGGCTCAATTTTCTTGACGCGCATGGCGGATTCCTCGGACTTGACATTGGTCTGTTAACCTGATTAATATAGTTATCGTATCAATTTTCAACAACGGAGCAAGATGATGAAATCACCTACCTGTGCGCCCCGCCGCCCATCTTTCCTGCCGGCCATGCTGTTGCTGGTGGCCGGCGTGATTTTTCTCCCCGGCGTGGCGAACGGCGACCAGAAATATGTGTTCCACGGCTACGACCTGGCTGACATCAGCGCCACGCCGCCGGACACCGCGACGCTGCGGGCGATGGTCGCCGAGGCCAAACAAGTGACGCCGCCGAGAAACGGCGAGACATACATATTCGGCTATACGATGTGGGGCGGCTCATCGCCCTTTAGCCAACTCAACAAGCGCGGGCTGGAAGCGATGGGCGCGGCCGCCGGAATCGAAATTCTGACCGCCGACAACGAATGGGATCCGATGCGCAATGTCGCCAACGCGCAGTCCTTTGCGCGGCGCGATGTGGATTTCGTCATCAACAGCTTGCTGGATGTGCAGTTCGGCGCCGCGGTGAAAAAGCCGCTGGATCAGAAGAGTATCGGCCTCATCGCGCTCGACATCCCCATCGCCGGGGCCGGCTGGGTGGGCACCAACAACGCGCTCATCGGCTTTCGGGCCGGCGCCTATCTCGCGCAGACTGCCGCCGCCAGATGGGGCGAAGCGGCCAACGACGCCACGCTCATCATCGCCTCGTTTCGCCTGGTGGGGCCGAACGGGCTAATTCGGAACATGGGCCAGGAGGCCGGGGCGCGGTCGGTGCTGGACCTCGCCGATGAACAAGTGATTTGGCTGGACATGAAAGGCACCGCCGACAGCGGCTTCGAGCAGATGAACAGCCTGCTCGGCCGCCTCGACACCGACAAGCCCGTGCTCATCGCCTCTTTCTCGGATGAGCAACTCGCGGGCGCGTTGCGCGCCATTAGCGTGGCCGGCCGCGATGCCAACGCCATGGGCATCGGCGTCGGCGGCGAGCGCCTGGATGCCGTAGCCAGCGAGCCGACCTACATCGCCAGCATGTCGGTTTTCCCGGAAATTTACGCCAATGCGGCCATTCCAACCGCCCTCGCGCTGCTGGCCGGCCGCGAAGTGCCGGCCAGCGTATTCGCCTATTCGGCGCTGGTGACGCCGGGCAATGTGTGCGAATTCGACGGCGCTCATCCTTGCGCCGATTTGCCGGACTGGCAACCGGCGGACTACGCCATCGACGAGGCGGCGTATGCCGAGTTTGTCGAGGCATTGTATCAAGACTCGACCTTTGCCGACTTCCAGATGCTACTGCCGAGAATGGAGTAAAGGCGAGCGGCGGATACAACCGGGAGCGGGCGGGGATGGACGCATTGCTGAGCGCCACCGGGGTGTGGAAGCGGTTCGGCGGCGTCGCGGCGTTGCGCGGCGCCGATTTTTCCGCGCCATCCGGCGAGATTGTCGGGCTGTTGGGCGCCAACGGCGCGGGGAAATCCACGCTGGTGAAAATCATCTCCGGCGCGCTGGCCGCCGACGCCGGCGACATCCGCATCAACGGGCGGCACGCCCGGTGGTCGTCGCCGCGCGACGCCATCGCCGCCGGGGTGCGGATGCTGCCGCAGGAAATTTCCGTTTTCCCGGATTTGTCGGTGACCGAGAATATCTTCGCCGGGCGCTTCCCGCGCCGCCGCATGCCGCTGATTGACCGGCGGGCGGCGGAGCGGCAGTGCCGCGCGGCGCTGGATGAACTGGGGCTGGATGTGCCGCCCGGCGCGCCGATGCGCCGGCTGCGCGCCTCGGAGCAGCGCCTGGTGGAAATCGCCCGCGCCGTGGCCGGCGAGGCGCGGGTGTTGATTTTGGACGAGCCGACCGCGTCGCTGACCACCGCCGAGTCGGAGCGGTTGTTCGCCATTCTCGCCGGCCTGCGCGAGCGCGGCGCGGGCATCGTCTATATCTCGCATTATTTGGACGAGGTGTTCGAGATATGCCGGCGCGTGCAGGTGTTGCGCGACGGCGAAAATGCCGGGGCGTTTGAAACCGCCGCCGCATCCCAGGACCAGGTGCTGGCGGCCATGGTCGGGGCCAAACGGGTGGGTGCGCTGTATCCGCCGCGCGCCCGCAAACCCAAACTCGAATCCGAGCCCGGCCAGGCGGTTCTGGAAGTGCGCGGATTGTCGGCGGGCGGCGAGGTGGTCGACGCGGATTTCTCGGTGCGGGCCGGGGAAATCGTCGGCGTCTTCGGACTCCTCGGCTCCGGCATCGCGGCGTTCGGGCGGGCGGTGTTCGGCGCGCTGGGCCCGCGCGCGCGCGAGTTCAAGATGCCCGGTTGCGCCGCCTCACCGCGCACCCCGCAAGAGGGGCTGAAAGCCGGCATCGGCCTGGTGGCGGCGGAGCGCAAGCGCGAAGGGATTCTGCCGGATTTGTCCCTGCGGGAAAATGTGACGCTGCCGTTCTTGCGCAAATACACCGCGGGGCTCGCCGTCTCCACGCGGCGCGAGCGCGAGTCGACGCGCCGGGCGATGGCCGCGTTGGGCATTCGCGCGCCGTCCACCGAGCAAGCGGCGAAGAATCTCTCCGGCGGCAATCAGCAGAAAATGTGCATCGCGAGGTGGCTGTCCGGGGATATTCAACTGCTGGTACTGGAGGAGCCGACGCGCGGCGTGGATGTCGGCGCGCGCGGGGAAATCTACGCCAAGTTGCGCGCGCTCACCGACGGCGGCATGGCGGCGTTGTTAGTGTCGTCCGACGCCGAGGAAGTCGCGGGACTCGCCGACCGCGCCATCGCCCTGGTGCGCGGGCGGGTGGCGGCGCGGTTTGAAGCGCCGGTGGAAGCCGCCGAGTTGTTGCGGGCGGCGGCCGGGCTGGCCGACAAGGGGGCCGCATGATGCGCGCGTGGCTTGGGAAAGCGTGGGCCGGGCACGCGGTGTTAGGGGTGTTTTTCGCGCTGCTGCTGGCGTTGTTTTCGGCGCTGTCGCCATGGTTCTGGTCGTTTGAAAACATGGTCAGCATGGGCGCCAATATGGCCTTTATCGGCATCATGGCGGCGGTCGGCACGCCGCTGATTGTGGCCGGCGGGCTGGATTTGTCGGTGGCCGCGGTGGCCGGGCTGTCCGGGGTGATTGTGACCCTGATGCACGAGGGCGGAATGGGCGCGTGGGCGGGGGTGGCCGCGGCCCTGGTGTTCGGCATGAGCGCGGGCGCCGGCAACGGGCTGCTGGCCACCGGCCTGCGGCTCAATCCGCTGATTGTGACCTTGGGCACGATGAGCATCATCACCGGCATCTCGTTGGTGCTGACCGACGGTCTGACGCGCCCGCTGTCCGCGGACAACTTCAACTGGGTCGGCAACAGCCGGCCGCTCGGCATTCCGTTTCCGCTGATTTTGATGTTGGCGCTGTTTTTTATTCTCTGGCTGGTGGAGGCGTTCACGCCGTTTGGCCGCCACATCTACGCGGCCGGCGGCAACCCCGACGCCGCCCGCCTGTTGGGGGTGCGGGTGAAGCGGGTGCAAATCATCCTGTATGCGCTTTCCGGCTTGAGCGGCGCGCTGGCCGGCGTGGTGTTGGCGGCGATGTTGGGGGCGGCGGCCCCGGACGCGGCCGGCCGGCATCTGCTGACCATCATTACCGCCATCATCTTAGGCGGGACGAGTCTGTTCGGCGGGCGCGGCGGCGTGTGGGGCACGCTGCTGGCGGTGCTGATTTTGGGCGCGCTGAACAACGGCCTGACGCTGCTCAATGTGTCGTCGTTCTGGCAGGATGTAATTCGCGGAATCGTGCTGCTGTGCGCGGTGGCGCTTGACCAGGTGCGCACGCGCGCGGCGGAGGCGTAACAGATGAGCAAAAACGAATTACTGGGCCGCCCCATCAAGCGGATTTCCATCGCCGACCAGGTGGCGCGGCGCATTTTGTCGCTCATTCAAACCGGCGGCGTGGCCCCCGGCGACCGCCTGCTGCCGGAACGCGAATTGGCCACCTCCCTGCAAGTCAGCCGCGCCAGCGTGCGCGAGGCTATCCACGCGCTGGTGATTCTCGGCATCTTGGAGGCGCGCCAGGGCAGCGGCGTGTTCGTCTCGCGCCCGGAGGCGGTCAACGACCGCCCCTTGCGCTTCGTCATCGGCTCCAGCGTTTCCGGGCTGAAAAAACTCTATGAAGCGCGCGTGGAAGTGGAGCAGAGCATCGGGCGGCTGGCCGCATTGCGCATCAGCGAAGACGATTTGTCGCGATTGCGCGAATTGCTGAATCCGCAAAAGGCGCTGGTCAAAGACCCGGTCAGATTCCGCGTGAACGACAGCGAATTCCACGACATCATCTGGAAAAGCGCGGACAACCCCATCCTGGAAAAAGTCGCCCGCAGTTTGCACGCATTGGGGCTGGAGCGCCGCAGCGTGGCGCTGGAGACGCCGAAAGTGTTGGCGCGCAGTTGCCAGGACCACCGCGACATCGTCGCCGCCCTGGCCGACCGCGACCCGTCCGCCACCGCGGCCGCGATGGCCGCGCACATGCAAAATGTTCTGAAATCAACCCGCAAACGAGAGGTGTAGTGCCATGAACAACCCGCAATCCGACATGAAATTGTCCCTGACCTCCTGGTCGCTGCGCGCCTGCACGCTGGACGAAGCGGCCGCCATCTCCAACGCGATAGGCGTCGGCGCGCTGGACTTGGGCTACTTTTTCGCGCCCGCGCTGGACCGCGCCGCGTTGCTGGCCGACCCGGCTGCGGTGGCCGCGCGGGTGCGGGAATTGCCGGTGGCGGTGCCGAATTTCTACCACCTGTTCGGCGACTCGCTGCTCGACCGCAACCTCGCCAATCCGGCCGCGCTGCAGCAGAACTTGCAAGATTTCCGCCAGGTGGCGAAGTTCTGCGAACTGGCGAAAATCCCCACCATTTTTGTCGTGCCGGGCGTGGTCAACCCCGGCCAGTCGCGGCGCGATGCGTTAGGGTATTCCGCCAAAGCGCTGGCCGAACTGCAGAAAATCGCCGATGACGCCGGCGTTGTCCTCACCTTCGAGCCGCATGTTCATTCCATTACGGAGAGTCCCGGCACCGTGCTGGAATTGCTGGAGCGCGTCCCCGGCCTGAAACTGACCCTGGATTACGCGCACTTCATCTGCATGGGCTGGCGGCAGGAGGAAATCGACCCGCTGGCCGCGCACGCCGCGCATGTCCACCTGCGCCAGGCGCGGCCCGGCGCGCTGCAGACCAAAAGCGGCGAGGTGGCCACCGGCGGAAGCGGCAACTCGCCGGGGCTGAAACAGGGCGGCGAAGGTGTCATCAACATGGAGGCGCACTTCGGCACCCTGCGCGACGCCGGTTATGCAGGGGCGCTGGCGCTGGAATTCGTGCACATGGACTACATGGACATCCTGTATGACGATGTGCTGACCGAGACCATCTCGATGCGCGACCGGTTTCGCGTGTGGGCCGGGCAGGCCTGACCGATGCCCGGCAAAGCGGCCCTGGTGACCGGCGCCGGCGGCGGCATCGGCCGCGAAATCGCCCGGCGCCTGTCGGGCGACGGTTTTCGGGTGGCCTGCGCCGACATCGATGAGGCGGCGGCGAGCGCGGCCGCGGCGGAAATCGGCGGCGATTCGCAGGCGGTGCGCATCGATGTGGGCGACGAAGCATCCGCTGTCGCCGGAGTGCGCGCGGCGCTGGAAACCTGCGGCCGACTCGACGGCCTGGTCAACTGCGCCGGCGTTCACATGCAGGCGGTGGTCGCCAAAACGGCCGCCGCCGACTGGGACCGGATTCACCGGACCAACGCGCGCGGCACCTTCTTGATGTGCCGCGAAGCCGCGCGGGTGATGGCGCCGCAACGGGCCGGGCGAATCGTCAACATCATCACCAAACTGAACTTCGGCAACCCGTATTCCGCCGCGTATATGGCCTCCAAATGCGCAGTCTGGGGGCTGACTCAATGCCTGGCGGCGGAACTGGCGCGCGCCGGAATCACCGTGAATGCGGTGGCGCCCGGCCATGTCGGGCCGGGCACCGGCATGGAGGCGGCGTTTCGCGCCAAGGCCGGGAAGTTGGGCATGCCGTGGGATGAATTCGAGCGCGCGGCGCTGGCCGCCATTCCCGTCGGAAGGTGGTGCCGTCCGGCCGATGTGGCGGCCGCGGTTTCCTTTCTAATGCGAGACGAGGCCGGGTTCATCACTGGCGAGGTGGTCAACACCACCGGCGGATTTTCCGGCTATTCTTTCGCCCCGCCGCCGGAGGAGTCGGAGGCGGAGTCGGCATGAGCGCTTCGCCTCCACCGCCGGGCCGCCCGCGCCGCCCGACGCGCGCGGACATCATCGCCCCGGGGTTTTCCACGCCCATGGATTCGCCGCTGGTGCCGCCGTTTCCGTTTTCTTTTCGCAACGCGGAAATCATGAGCGTGGTCTATCGCACCGACCCGGCGGCCGCCACCGCCCTGTTGCCGCCGCCGCTGGAACTGGCCGGCGATGTGGTCATGGTTCACATCTACCGCATGAACGACACCGACTGGCTCGGCGCCTACGGCGAAGCCAACATCATGATTCCCGCCAGACTGCCCGGCATGAAAAAGGCGGCGGGCTATTCGCCGTGGTTCTTTTTGGACGCGCCGGGCGGCATCGCGCAGGGGCGCGAAGTCCACGGCCAGCCGAAGAAATTCGCCCGCCCGCGCCTTCGCCGCCGCGCCGACATTCACCTGGCGCAAATCGTCCGCGACCGGGTCGAGGTGTTCACCGCCACGATGGCCTACAAACAACGCCGCGCCGCCATCGCCGATTTGAAGCGGTGGTTCGATTTCTCCGTGAACCTGAACTTGAAGGCCATCGACCACATCGACAACCGCCCGGCGATTCGCCAGTTGACGGCGCGCAAACTGGCGCGGGTCAAAGTCCACGAGTGCTGGCGCGGCGCGTGCACCGTCGAGTTGCGCCCGCACATTCAGGCGCCGCTGTGGCGGTTGCCGGTTGCCGAAGCGCTGGAAGGGTTTTACTGGCGCGCCGATTTCACCCTGGTCGCCGGCGAAATCGTCCACGACTATCTCGCGCGCAAACCGCAATCGAAGCGCGGCAAAGGGGGCGAGTCATGAGTTGCCGCATCCGCGCGCCGGCGCCGCGGTGGCGGATGAGTCGATGAACGCCGCCGCAAAAGTCGCGCTGATTTCCGGCGCCCGGGGCGGGCTGGGCGCGGCCATCGCCAGGGCGCTGGCGAAGAACGGCGTCACCACCGTGGTCGGCGTTCGCAACCCCGGCGACGGCCGGGCAGTGGTCGCCGAAATGACAGCAGGCGGCGGGCAAGCGCGGGAAATGGTCGTGGATGTGACCGACTTCGCCGCCGCCGAGCGCGCCGCCGCCGAATGCGAGCGGGTTTTCGGCGGGCTGGATATTTTGGTCAACAACGCCGGCGCCATCCACCCCATCGGCGCCGTCGCCGAGACCGCGCCGGAAGCGTTCGAGGCGTGCCTGCGGGTCAATGTCACCGGCGCTTTTTCGCTGGCCCGCGCGGTTTGGCCGTTGCTGAAACAAAGCGGCGGGCGAATCGTCAACATCCTGTCCGGCGCATCGAGGCAGCCGTTGGCCGGCTGGTCCGCGTATTGCGCGTCCAAGTCGGCGTTGCTGATGCTGACCCGGTCGCTGGATCTGGAGGGCGAGCCGGAGGGAATTCGCTGTTTCGGTTTTGCGCCCGGGCTGGTGGATACCAACATGCAGCGGGCCATTCGCCAATCCGGTGTCAACGAGATTTCCCGCCTATCGCGTTCGGCCCTGACGCACCCGGACATTCCGGCGCAAGCGGTGGCGTGGCTGGCCTCGGGCGATGCGGACGACCTCGCGGGACAGTATGTGGATGTGCGCGACCCGAGTTTGCGGGAGCGCGCCGGGCTGGAAGCGCAATAATGGCGCGCAAGTTGGTGGTGGTGACCGATGCCAATTTCCCCGATTTGGCGGTCGAGCGGACGGCGGCTGAAGAAAGCGGCGCGGACTTCCGGGTGTTCCAGTGCAAGACCGCGGCGGAGACCGGCGCGGCCCTGGACGGCGCCGATGTGGCTCTGGTGCAATTTGCGCCGGTGGACGCCGAAGCCGCGCGCCGGATGAAGCCGGGCGCGACCATCATCCGCTACGGCGTGGGCTGGGACAATGTCGATGTGGGCGCGGCGCATGCCTGCGGAAACCATGTTGCGCATGTGCCGGACTACTGTCTGGACGAGGTGGCCGACCACACCGCGGCCTTGGCGCTGGCGTTGTCGCGCAAGTTGTTTGTGCTCGACGCCGCGGTTCGCCGGGGAGAGTGGGCGCCGGCCAAGACCGCCGCGCCGTTGAAATCGCCGGGCCAAAGCGTCGCCGGGCTGGTCGGCGTCGGCCGCATCGGGCGCAAAGTCCTGGAACGCCTGCGACCGTTCGGTTTTCGCCTGCTGGTGGCGGACCCGGCGCTGTCGGAATCGGATGCGGCCCAATTGGACGCGGAAAAATGCGGCTACCCGGACCTTTTAGCGCGGTCTGATGTGGCGATTTTCAACGCGCCGTCCACCCCCCAAACGCGGCGGATGCTGAATGCGGATGCGTTGGCCGCGGCCAAAACGGGAATGATGGTGGTCAATTGCGCGCGCGGCGACTTAATCGATGAATCAGCCCTGGCGGCGGCGCTGGAATCCGGCCAGGTGGGGGCAGCCGGGCTGGATGTCTTCGATACCGAGCCGTTGCCGGGCGACTCGCCGCTGCGTCGCGCCCCGAATGTCGTTCTAACGCCGCACGCCGCCTGGTTTTCCGACCGCGCCATCGCCAACTTGCAACGCCTGGCCGCCGACGAAGTGTCCCGCGCGCTGCGCAATGAGCCGCCGCGCAAACCGGTTCCGGCGCGATGAGAAACAGCCGGTTAATGATCCAATATGCCCCTGCAACTTCGCCGCCACCTCCCTCAACGGGAATTTCCGCTCGTTCAGGGTGGAGCCTTCGGTGGTGCACACCAATGCGCCCCCACCGCATACAGTCCCCCGCTCAAGTCCGGGCGGTATCCGGCACCTTTTGCGGGAGCGGCGGGAGGATTCTCGGGGCGGCAATGAAAACCCCCTCAACCTCCACGGAGATTGAGGGGGCGTAGCGCGCGGAACGCGGGCGGGGGTCGCGTTACGCGAACCACCACCGCTCGGCCCAGCGCTGGCCGTCTTTGTCCCAGTTGGACGCCATCTGCGCTTCGTGGGCGACTTTTTTGGAGTTGGCGTTCAGGTAACTGTTGAACACCGGCACCACGGTGCCGCCTTCGTCGCTGACGATGCGCTGCATCTCGTAGTACATCTCGCGCCGCTTGGTCTCGTTCAACTCGGAGCGCGCGGCGGTCAGCAACTTGTTGAACTCGGCGTGGTTCCACTCCGCGTCGTTCCACTCGGCGACCGCCGGGTCGGCGTACGCGGTGGAGAACATCTGGTCTTCCACCGGCCGCCCGGACCAGTAGCAGTAGCACCACTGGCAGTTGTCGGTGTTCCACACATTCGACCAGTAGCCGTCCGACGGCACGCGCTCGATGTTGATGGTGATGCCGACTTTGGCGGCGTCCTCTTTGTACAGCACCGCGGCGTCGACCGCGCCGGCGAACGCCGCATCGGCCGCTTTCAACGGCACCGTGAGCGACGAGTAGCCGGCTTTCTTCAAGTGGAACTTGGCGCGCTCCGGGTCGTACGCGCGCTGCGGCAAGTCGCCGTTGTAGTAGCGCTGGCCGCGGCCGATGGGGTGGTCGTTGCCGAGATAACCGTAACCCTTCAGCACCGTCTGCAGCATCGCCTCGCGGTTGAGCGCGTACTTCAACGCCAGCCGCACATCGTTGTTGTCGAACGGCGACTGCGTGACAATCATCGGAATGGTGTAGTGCGCGGTGCCTTCCAGTTCGATGATTTCGATGTCCTGGTTGCGCTTCAGCAGGCGGGCGGTCTTCGGCTCGACGCGGTCCATGCTGTGAATCTCGCCGGTGGTCAGCGCGCTGGTGCGGGCTGATACATCGGCGATGGTGATGAGTTGAATCTCATCGAAGTGCGCGCGCCCGGCCTTCCAGTAGTTCGGGTTGCGCTTGAAGTTGCGGCGCACGCCCGGCTCGTACGACACTTCCATATACGGGCCGGTGCCGATGGACTGCGAGTAATCCGGCTTGCCGTTTTTGCTCGGCATAATCGGAATGTGGTAGTCGCTGACGATGAACGGGAAGTCGGCGTTGGCTTGCTCGATGTCGATGACCACGGCGTTGCCGTCGGCGCGGATGCCGGTGATGGCGGTCAGCAGCGGCTTGGCGGCGGACGCCGAATCCTCGCCGAGGTGGTGGTTGATGGAGTCGACCACATCGCGCGCGCTCAGCGATTTGCCGTTGTGGAATTCCACGCCCTTGCGCAGTTCGAACACCCACCGCTTGCCGTCTTTGCTGTCCCAACTTTCCGCCAACTCGCCGATGAGTTGCCCGTCGGTGCCGATTTCGGTGAGGAAGTTGTACAGCGTGAAACTTGAGCCGATGGTGAAGTCGTTCTCAAAGGTGCCGGGGTCGCGCGAGTCGGTGGTCGAGCCGTGGCCCATGCCGAAGACGAAGCGCCCGCCGCGTTTCGGCATGGCGTGCGCCGGGCTGAGCGCGGCCGAGATGCCGGCGGCGCCGCCGGCCGCCGCGGCCAGCCCCAGGGCCGAGGTGGCTTTCATAAACTCGCGGCGGGAAATTCGCCCGGCGCGCAGTTCGCGCTCGAGGTTTTTCAAGTCGTTCATCGGTAGTTTCCTCCGGTGATGGTGGTGGTGGTTTGTCGCGCGCGGCCGCGGGGTTTGCGCAATCGTTGCCCAATCGCGCTTGCCTCGCTTGCCTTACCGGCGCGCCGCGCGGCGAATTGTCCGCAGTATAAACCGATTTTTCGGCAAAACACAACCGCGGGGGTGGCGGGGGCCCAATTAAGTACGTACGCCGATGGCGGCGCGGCACCGGCACCGACGGTGATGGCGATGGCGACGGCGATGCCGACCCCACCGCGCATGGCGGCGGCGGCGCGCGGCGGGTAAAATGCGCGCTTCGAAACGACCCGGACGCCACCATGCCCGAACGAATCGCCGAACGAATCGCCGAACGAATCGAGTTGCACAACCTCAGCATCGACCGCGCCTTGCACGACTTGGTGGCGGATGAAATCGCGCCGGGCAGCGGCGTGGACGCGGCGCGGTTCTGGCGGGGATTGGCGGACATCGTCGCCGACCTCGGCGGCAAAAACCGCGCGTTGCTGGACAAACGCGACAAGATGCAGCGGCAAATCGACGACTGGCATCGCGCGCATCCCGGCCGCCCGGACTTGCCGGCGTACAAAAAATTCCTCGCCGACATCGGTTACTTGCTGCCCGAAGGCGACGACTTCACCATCTCCACCGCCGGCGTGGATGAGGAAATCGCGGTCATCGCGGGGCCGCAATTGGTGGTGCCGGTCGACAACGCCCGATACGCGCTGAACGCCGCCAACGCCAGGTGGGCGAGTTTGTACGACGCGCTGTACGGCAGCGATGTCATCGACGAATCGAACGGCCGGGCGCGCGGCGCGAAATACAACCCGACGCGCGGGGCCGCGGTGGTTCAATACGCGCGCGACTTCCTCGACCGCGCCGCGCCGCTCACCGTCGCCGGTGACTCCGGCCGCGTCGACGGTGACTCCGGCCGCGCCGCCAGCCACAGCCGCGCCACTCAATACGCGGTGCGCGACGGCCGACTGCGCGTGACCATGGACGACGGTGATGATGCCGTTCTCGCCGCGCCGGATGCTTTCGCCGGCTACCGCGGCGACCCGCAAACGCCGGCCGCGGTCTTCCTCCGCCACCACAACCTGCACATCGAAGTGTGCATCGGCGAAGGGTATTACATCGGCCGCACCGACCCCGCCAACATCTACGATGTCCGTCTCGAATCGGCGGTGACCACGATTATGGACTGCGAAGATTCGGTGGCCGCGGTCGACGCCGCGGACAAAGCGCGGGTATACCGCAACTGGGCCGGCTTGATGAAAGGCGACTTGCGCGCGCGCATCGACAAAAACGGCGAGACCATCGAGCGCGCGTTGCAACCGGACATCGAACTCACCGGCCCTGACGGCGCGCCGCGCAAACTGCGCCGGCGGAGTCTGATGTTCGTCCGGCATGTCGGCGCGCACATGTACACCGATGCGGTGACTTTTAACGGCGCGGAAATTCCGGAGACGTTTCTCGACGCGATGGTGACCACCTTGGCGGCGATGCATGACCTCGGCGAGCGTGGCGGGCGATTTAACAACAGCGCCACCGGCAGCATCTACGCGGTCAAACCGAAGATGCACGGGCCCGAAGAAGTGGCGGCCGCGGTGGAGTTGTTCGCGCGCGTGGAGGATGCGCTGGGCTTGAAACGCAACACGCTAAAAATCGGCATTATGGACGAGGAGCGGCGCACCACCGTGAACCTCAAAGCATGCATTCGCGCCGCCGCCGCGCGCGTGGTGTTCATCAACACCGGCTTCCTCGACCGCACCGGCGACGAGATTCACACCTGCATGGAGGCCGGCCCGGTGGCGCGCAAAAACGACATCAAATCCACGCCGTGGCTGCTGGCTTACGAGGACTGGAATGTCGACACCGGGCTGGCGGCCGGCCTGCCGGGCCGCGCGCAAATCGGCAAGGGCATGTGGGCCGCGCCGGACAACATGGCGTCGATGCTGGCGGAGAAAATCGCCCACCCGCGCGCCGGCGCGAACACCGCCTGGGTGCCGTCGCCGCTGGCAGCGACGCTGCACGCCTTGCATTATCACGCCGTCGATGTCGCGGCACAGCAACGCGAATTGGCATCCGGCGCGCGCGCGAGACTCGATGACATCTTGACCATTCCGTTGCTGGAGCGCGGTGGTGACGGTGGTGACGGTGACGGTGGTGACGGTGGTGACGGTGACGGTGACGGTGGAGTCGACATGAGCGACGACGACATCGCGCGCGAGTTGGAGAACAACGCGCAGAGCATTCTCGGTTATGTGGTGCGGTGGATTGAGCACGGCGTCGGCTGCTCCAAAGTGCCGGACTTATCCGACACCGCGTTGATGGAAGACCGCGCGACCTTGCGAATTTCCAGCCAGCACATCGCCAACTGGCTGCGGCACGGCTTGGTCGACGAGTCGCAAGTGCGCGCCGCATTCGAAAAAATGGCGGCGGTAGTGGACCGCCAAAACGCCGCCGACCCGGCGTACCGCCCCATGGCCCCGGCCTGCAACGGCCCCGCGTTTTTAGCCGCCATGGACTTGGTCATCCACGGCTGCCAAGCCGCCAACGGCTACACCGAAGCAACGCTGCATGCCAGACGAAGAGAAGCCAAAGCGGCGAGAGGGTGACAGCGGCGGTGACGGTCGATGCGGCAAAAAAAGTTCAATCCGCAATTGTTTGGAGCGTCCCTGCCCCAAACCCTTCATCTTGCGCGAAAATCCGCTCCCGGCGGATTTTTCCGTGTTGGAACACGGAATCCAGATGCCACGGATGGCAATCTCACCGACTCGCCGATGCCCATTTAAATCGCCGGGCGCTCCCCACCCGCCACGCCCGCAGTCTGTTAAGAGTCCGTGTAAAAACCCCGGCATCAGATGAAAAACTTTGGCGGGGGGTGTTGTT
>JAPPPS010000032.1 GCA_028817405.1 Gammaproteobacteria bacterium | reverse complement strand
TGGCATCTGGATTCCCGCGTCCAAGCGGGAATGACGGCCCCCGGCGTTTTTCGGTCCTCGTCGGCGATGCGCGCCGCGGGGTTAGGAAGAACTACGACAACCAGCGCGTGATTCGGCGTTTTGCCTTTTGGCACAGCAAACACACTTGCGCGAACACTAAACCGGCGTGCGCCGGGCGTAGGCCGAGGGCGGCGCGCAGCCACCATCGCAGCATGCCGGCGGCGGTTTTTTGGCGCGAGTTCAAAACATACCATTCGGTGTAGTAGTAGGACAGGTATTTTTTGTCGGACACATGCGCCATGTAACAATCCGGCCGCAACGCTTCCGCGGCGCCGGCGCATAAACGGTTGGTTGGGTAGGGCGTCCACCGCCAACTCTCGAAGGCGTCGACGCGCAAGTTATATTCACGGTGGAACTTGGCAATCCACCACGACCAAATCACTTCGTCATAAAACGCGTTCCACAACGGTGTCTCGGTTTTGATTCGCGAATAATTTTCCGCGAACATCTGCTGCACATTCGGCGGCAGCAATACCAAACCGCCGCTGACATAAAACCACACATCGGATGGCGGCCATTGCCGCCCCCCCCCCCCGCGACGACATCGCTGAACAGCGGCCATGACAAGCCGGCGAACAACGCATCGAAACGTTCGGGCTGCGACCACAGAAAGAAATGGTGGCCGGGGCCCCAGTTGGGATTGACGCGGCAGGTGATGTTGCGGTTGCTGTGCAACTCAAACAAGTTCGGCATGTCCGGCGTCGGCACGGTGTCGATGTCGACGACTAAAATGCTGCCGTCAAACGGCTGGTGCATGAAATTAAACTTCTCGAATTTCGGGTCGGCGCTGTGTTCCTTGAACGGATAAGTCGCTTGCGTTTGCACATGCAAGTTCAAGTTGTGACGCGCGCAGTAATCTTCCCACGCTTTCAGGCAGTCGCGCGCCCAGCGGGTTTTGGTGTACCGGTCGCCGATGGCGACGGTGTAAATCGTGTTAATCGCGTTGGTCGTGTTCATAGCGTTGCCATGTTGAGCGGGTTTTCATGCGCGCGCATCGGCGCGGTGTTCTTGAAACCATCGGCATGTTTCAGCGATGCCGTCCGCGAGTTTAATGCGCGCGCGCCAACCGAGGTTGTCGAAGATGGAAGTGTCGAGCAGTTTGCGCGGCGCGCCGTCGGGTTGGTCAGAGTCGAAGACGATGTCGCCGGTATAACCGGTGGCGTCGCGAATCAATTCCGCGCATGCGGCGACGGTGACTTCCGCGCCGCTGCCGATGTTGAGGTGCGACTGCTGCGGCGAAGTGCAGGCCGCGTAGGCGTCGTCGGATAACTGCATCACATGAATGCAGGCGTCAGCCAAGTCATCCACATGCAGGAAGTCGCGCTTGGCGTCGCCGCTGCCCCACACGCGCACTTGCGGTTTGCCGGATTCCTTGGCGGTTAAAAAACGGTGGATTAACGCCGGAATGACATGACCGTCGTCGAGATGAAAGTTGTCGCCGGGCCCGTACAAATTGGTCGGCATCACGCTGCGAAACGATGCGCCGTATTGACGGTTATACGATTCGCACAACTTGATGCCGGCGATTTTGGCGACGGCGTACGGCTCGCAAGTTGGTTCCAACGCGCCGCGCAGCAATTCCGATTCGGCAATCGGCTGCGCTGCGGCGCGCGGATAGATGCATGAACTGCCGAGGAACAACAAGCGCGTCACGCCGGCTTGCCATGCTTCGTGAATCACATTGGCCGCGAGCATTAAGTTTTGGTGAATGAACTCGGCCGGGTAAGCGTTGTTGGCGCGGATGCCGCCGACTTTTGCGGCCGCCAACACGACATAGTCCACGGTGTTGGCGCGGAAGAATTTGCGCGCGCCGGCCGCGTCGCATAAATCCAGTTGTTTGCGCTCGCGGGTAATCAGGTTGGCGTAGCCGAGGCTTTGCAGGCGTCGCACAATCGCCGAACCGACCATGCCGCGGTGGCCCGCGATGTAAATCGCCGCGTCTTTGGCGAGCGCGGGCGAATCGGCATCGGTATCGGCATCGGCATCGACATTTTTCGCTGCGCCATAGTTTTTGGGCAGCATCCCCATGGCTTCCAGTATGCCGGCCTCGGCGCGCGACAGAATGAGTTCGGGTTCGGAATCGTCGGCGCGCTTGGCGTTTTTGTCAGCCATGTTTCACCCGCTCGGCCAACGCCAAGTCATGCGCCGCCATCTCCGACACCAGTTCGTTGAAACTGACTTTCGGTTGCCAGTTCAACTTCTCGCGCGCCTTCGCCGCGTCGCCGCGCAAACTGTCCACTTCGGCCGGGCGAAAATACCGTTCATTAACGCGCACGATGACGCGGCCGTCCGGGGCCACGCCTTGTTCGTCCAGCCCGCTTCCTTGCCAGGTGATGGGCATGTCCATCTCGCGCGCCGCAGCCTCCAAAAACTCGCGCACCGAATGCTGCTCATTGGTGGCGATGACCAAGTCCTCGGGCCGCTCTTGTTGCAGCATCAACCATTGCGCCTCGACATAATCGCGCGCGTGGCCCCAGTCGCGGCGCGCGTCGAG
>JAPPPS010000056.1:15528-22227 GCA_028817405.1 Gammaproteobacteria bacterium | reverse complement strand
CGCGCGCAACCGCCGGCGAAAAAAATGGCGTGGCAGGTGATGCCACGCCGAAAACCACCATAAGGGGGTTGGAGGAGATGGTCAGCGCGCCGCTCGACAACGCGGCGACAACGCCAAAGCCGACAGCGCGCCACGCGCCCGATGTAATCGTGGACAATCGTAGAGGGAATGAAAGCAATTCTTTATGTTACTTTTTTATTATTCTCGCAATAAACATAAATAAAACCTGATGAAAAAATCGGCGAATTTCCCAGATATAGTGGTCGCCAAGCGGCCACAAACACTAATCACACAAATTGGAATTCCCCGCCGCAGGGAAAATTGCATCCGAAAAAATCCACCGGTCGCGGGGTTTAAATCCGCAGGCGGTCGACGATTTTGCCTTGTAGGAGGTGCTGGTCGATGATTTCGTCTATGTCTTCTTTGTCCACGAAGGTGTACCAAACGCCGTCCGGGTAGATGACCAGAACGGGGCCTTCGTCGCATCGGTCGAGGCAGCCGCTGCTGTTAACTCTGACCATGCCGCGGCCGTGGAAGTCGGCGGATTTCATGCGCGATTTGGCGTATTCGCGGATGGCTTCCGAGTCGTTGTCGGCGCAGCAGCGGCGGCCGTCTTGGCGGCGGTTGACGCAGAAAAACGCGTGGCGCAGATAGTGCGGGGCGGGCATCGGCGTGGGGTTTTGGCGGCGGCGGCGGGCGAGATTCGGCGGGCGCGATTGTAGCACCGGGCGCGCCCAAACCACCGCCTAAACCAGCAACTCAATCCAATGCGCGAGCGGCCGGCCGGGCGCGGACAGGTGCATCTGGCAGCCGATGTTGGCGGTGCAGACCACTTGCGGGGCCTCGGCGGTGAGCGCGGCGCGTTTGTTCTGCCGCAGTTGCGCGGCGATGCGCGGCTGCAAAATGGAGTAGGTGCCGGCCGAGCCGCAGCACAGATGCGCGTCGCGCACTTGGCACAGCGAATGCCCGGCGCGCGCGAGAAGCGACTCGACCACGCCGCGGATTTGCAAGCCGTGCTGCAGCGTGCACGGCGCGTGGAACGCGACCCGCTGCGGCGGCGTGGCCGGCGCGTAATCGGCCGGCAATTCGCGCGCGATGACTTCGCACAAGTCGATGGCGCGCTCGCTCACGCGTTGCGCTTTGTCGCGGTAGTCGGGGTCGTCGGCGAACAAGTGCGGGTAGTCCTTCACCGTCACGCCGCAGCCGCTGGCGGTGATGACCACGGCTTCCGCGCCGCGCTGCAAGTGCGGCAGCCAGGCGTCGATGAGCCGGCGCGCCGCTGCCCGGCCCTCGGCCGCGCCGCAGGTGTGCAGCGCCACGCCGCCGCAGCAACCGGCCCCCGGCGCTTCAAACAACTCGATGCCGCATCGCGCCAGCACCTGCGCCGCGGCGCGGTTGGTGTCGGCCGCCAACGCCGACTGCACGCAGCCGCCTAACGCCAGCATGCGGCGGCGCGCGCGGCCGTCACCGTCGCCACTGTCACTGTGACTGTGACCGTCGCCGGGCGGCCACGCCAGGCCCGGGCCGGGCCGCGCGTCCGGGACTTTTTCCAGCCACCGTGGCGCGAACCACCGTGGCGCCAAGCGTTTGGCGAGACGGCCGAGTTGCAGCAGCGCGCGGAAACTGCGGCGGCCGGTGAGGAGGCGCGCGAGCAGGCGGCGGCGCAGGCGGTCGACACTCCCGCGCGGACGTTTTTCCGCCAGCGCCGCTTGGGTGAGGTCGAACAGGCGGCCGTATTCCACGCCGGACGGGCAGGTGCTCTCGCAGTTGCGGCACAGCAGGCAACGGTCGAGATGCGGGCGCATGGCGATGCCGTCGGCCGCGCCTTCGAGGAATTGTTTCATCTGGTAGATGCGCCCGCGCGGGCCGTCCAACTCGTCGCCGAGCAGTTCGTAAGTCGGGCAGGTGGCGTTGCAGAATCCGCAATGCACGCACTGGCGCAGGATGGATTCGGCCGCGCGGCCGCGCGCGGTGTCGCGGAATTCGGCGCTGAGGACGGTTTGCATCGGCGGTTAACCGTCCGGGTGCAGGCGGCCGGGGTTTAAGATGCCGGCCGGGTCGAAAGCGCGTTTCAGGCGACGGTGCAATTGGTACAGCGGCGCCGGCAGGGGGTGGAAAATTTCGGCGGGGTTGTTGTCGCGGTCGCGGTCGCCGTCATCGCCGCCACCGTCACCGGGGGCACCGGAGTCGCCGGGACCGCGGCCGCCATGGCGAAACCGCGTGACATGCCCGCCGTGCTGCGCGACGGTGGCGCGCAATTCTTGAACACCGTTTGCATCGTCAGCCGCCAACCACCGCTGCGCGCCGCCCCAGTCGATGAGTTGCGCGGCGGAATCCGGCGGGGCCCACGCGCTGGCCGGCGGCAGCGACACGCGCAGCAGTTCCGGCGCGGCGGCAAAAAACGCCAGTTCATGGTCGCGCAGTCGCCGCCAGAATTCCCCGCCGGCCGGGTCCGCCTCGCCGCCGATAATTGCCGCGGCGCGCGCCACCCCGGCATCGCTGCCGGACAAGCGAATGCGCGTCTCGCCGAGATGCCACGCGGCCGCGGACAGCGGCAACGGCCGCGCCGCCAAGCGGTTGAACAGCGCAACCGCGGCCGCGGGGGCGGCGTGTTCCAAGCGCAAGGTTTGCTGCGCGGCCGGGCGCGGCAGCACGCGCAGCGAGATTTCCAGCAACACGCCGAGCGTGCCGAGCGCGCCGGCCATCAGCCGCGACAGGTCGAAGCCCGCGACATTTTTCATCACTTCGCCGCCGAATCTTAAGGTTTCGCCGCGGCCGCTCACGATTTTCACGCCCAACACGAAGTCGCGCACCGCGCCGGTGTACGGGCGGCGCGGGCCGGCCAGGCCCGCGGCCACCGCGCCGCCGATGCTGCCGCGGCCGGTGTTGCCACCGTCACCACCGTCACCATCACCGTCGCCGGCCGCGGTTTCCCCGCCGCTGTCGCCACCGTCACCGTCGTCGGCCGCGCCACCGTCACCGCCACCGTCACCAAACCGCGGCGGCTCAAACCCCAACATCTGATTCTCCGCCGCCAACAATTCCTCGACCACGGCCAGCGGCGTTCCGGCGCGCGCGGTCAAAACCAACTCGGCCGGGTCGTAGTGCGCGACACCGTGATGCCCGGCGGTATGCAACGGCGCGGCATCGGCGGCTACCGCGCGGCCGTAAAACGCCTTGCTGCCGCCGCCGATGATGCGCAGCGGCCGCGCCGCGCGATGCGCTTCCTGCACCGTCGCGCGCAAAAATTCTTCGTCGCCGCCGAGCGTGTCGCCGCCGCCCGCCATCGCCGCCACCGTCAAAACCGCTCGAGGTCCGGAAACGCCACCTGCCCGCGGTGCACATGCATCGCGTTGTGCTCGGCGCATCTGGCCAGGGTGGGAATCGCCTTGCCGGGATTCAGCAGGCGCAGCGGGTCAAACGCCTCGCGCACGGCGTGGAATTGCGCCAACTCCGCGGCCGAGAACTGCGCGCACATCGAGTCGATTTTTTCCACGCCGACGCCGTGTTCGCCGGTGATGCTGCCGCCGGCCGCGATGCAGCATTCCAGAATGCGCGCGCCCAATTCCTCGGTGCGTTGCAGTTCGCCGTCGCGGTTGGCGTCGTACAAAATCAGCGGGTGCAGGTTGCCGTCGCCGGCGTGGAAGACATTGGCGACGCGCAAGCCGTATTCGCCGGATAGTCGGCCGATTTCCGCCAGCACCCGGCCGAGATGCCGGCGCGGAATGCTGCCGTCGATGCAGTAGTAATCCGGCGAGATGCGGCCGATGGCGGGGAACGCGCTCTTGCGCCCGGACCACAACTTGGCGCGCTCGGCGGCGTCGGTGGCTGCGCGGATGGCGGTCGCGCGGTGGCGTTGCATGAT
Organism: Gammaproteobacteria bacterium; assembly: GCA_028817405.1. GTDB lineage: Bacteria > Pseudomonadota > Gammaproteobacteria > Arenicellales > Poriferihabitantaceae > JAHRAW01. The sequence goes on along the minus strand of JAPPPS010000056.1, from coordinate 18,362 downwards.
GGCGCGCACCGCCTCGGCCTGCGCGCCGACTTCGGCATCGAAGCCGTCCAACTCGCACAGCAGAATCGCCGCGGCGTCGCGCGGATAGCCGGCCGCGGCGAACGCCTCGGCCGCGCGAATCGCCGGCGCGTCCATCATTTCCACCCCGGCCGGCAGGATGCCGGCGCCGATAATCGCGGCCACGGCGTCGGCCGCGGGCTGCACCGCATCGAACGCGCCGAGCAGCACCGTCGCGGCCTGCGGCAGCGGGCGCAGGTTAACCGTGGCCTCGACCACCACCCCCAACATGCCTTCGGAGCCGACCAACAGCGCGGTTAAGTCGAGGCCCGGGGCGTCCAGGGCCGCGGCGGGGGCGGCATCGTCGGGGGCGGTGGAATCGCCGGAACCGGGGGAATCGCCGGCGCCGGCCTCGGCGTCGAGAACCGCGCCGCCGCCGAGGTTGATGAGTTCACCGTCGATGGTGGCGATTTTCAGCGCCGCGATGTTGTGCACCGTGAGACCGTATTTCAGGCAATGCACGCCGCCGGCGTTTTCCGCCACATTGCCGCCGATGCTGCAGGCGATTTGCGACGACGGGTCGGGCGCGTAGAACAAGCCGAACGGCCGCGCCGCCTCCGAGATGACGATGTTGCGCGCGCCCGGCTGCACCCGCGCCACGCGGTTTTCGGCGTCGATTTCGAGCACCCGGTTCATCTTCGCCAAACTCAGCACGATGCCTTGCGCATGCGGCAGCGCGCCGCCGGACAGCCCGGTGCCGGCCCCGCGGCTGACCACCGGCACCCGCAACGCATGGCAGGCGCGCAAGGTTTGCCGCACTTGCGCGATGTTCTCCGGCAGCGCCACCAACAGCGGGGTTTGGCGGTACGCGCTCAAGCCGTCGCATTCGTACGCGCGCAGCGAATCGGCGCGGTCGATGACGGAGGCGCGCGGCAGGAACTGGCGTAGACGGCGGCTGAGCGCGGAGCGGTTCACGGTGGGTTTCGCGGAGTTTTGGCGGGGATTTTGCGGGGTTTTGGCGGGGATTTTTGGCGCGGTTTTCGCGGGGATTTTTCGCGCGGTTTTGGCGGAGTTTTTGCGGCAAAACGCCGGCGGCGCGGGTTATATTACCGCATCGGCGGCGGCGCGACGGCGGTTTGCGGTGGCGGCCGGCCGGCGCGGCGGTGTATAACGCCGCTTTCCGGCGACGGTTAATTTCGGTTGCCGGGCGGCCGCCGGCGACCACAATGGATTCCCTGTTTCAACCAACCGAAAGGTGCTCCCCATGAACAAGCCCTCAGCAAACCCGCGCGTTTTCGCGCAACTGCGCGACCCGGCGTTCCGCCGCAAAATCCGCCAACTGAATCCGGACGCGCTCGCCGCATGCGGTTTTAGCCCTGAGCAAATCGACGCCGCCGAGTTCAAGGTGGTGGATTGCACGCCGCAGGCCACCTATTTGGCGGTGGCGAAAATCCCGGCCGGGCAGGACATGTCGGCCGACGAATTGCGCCGGGTGCAAGCGGCGCGCGGCGGCTGCGCCAACCTGCCCAGCCCGGTGCCGTGCTGGGGCTGAGCGCCCCGGTCAACCGCAGACGAGGCAAACCCATGAACACGCAAACCGCGCACACCGATGCGCCGGCCCCCGGCGAGGCGGCGCGCTTTCTGGCGCGTCTGCAGGACCCGGAATTCCGCGCCCGGATTAGGCAACTGGATGCGGACGCATTGGCCGAACTCGGCTACCGGCCGGCCGCCGGCGCCGCGCCCCCCGGCCCCGGTGGACCCGGCGGCACCGGCGGCCCCGGTGCCGACATCGAGTTCAAGGTGGTCACTTCCCGCCGCGACACCACCTTCGTGCCGCTGCCGGAAATCGCCGCCGACGCGGCCCTGACCGACGCCGACCTGCTGCAACTGCAGGCGGCCGGCACCGGCACCGTCAGTTCCGTCGGCTCGGCCGGCAGCATCGGCACCCTCACCAGCACGCTGTCCACGGTCGGCTCGGCCGGCACCGTCGGCTCGGCCGATGTCGGCGCGCCGGAAGGCGGCCGGCACGGCTAACTCGATGGCCGGCGGCGCGGCGGTGGCGACGGTGTCGGTGGCGACGGTAACGCGGCGATGACGGTGACCGCGGCGACGGTGGACGATTCCCGGCAATTCACCCCGCTCGACCGCGCCCTCATCGGCCTCAGCCGGGCGTTTGAGGCCTGCGGCGGTTGCGGGCGGGCGCGCGCGGCGCGGGAGTTTCCGGCTGATGGCCCAGCCGCCGATGCCGATGCGACCGATTCGAAATTGAGCGATGCCGAGCGCCGGCGGGCCGGGCGTTACATGCGCGTCAACCATGTCGGCGAGGTGTGCGCGCAGGCGCTGTACCACAGCCAGGCGCTGACCGCGCGCGACCCGGCGGTGCGCGCGGCGATGCAAACCGCGGCGGCCGAGGAGACCGACCACTTGGCGTGGTGCGAGCAGCGCCTCGATGAATTGGGCGCGCGGCGCAGTTTCCTCAATCCGCTGTGGTATCTCGGCGCGTTCGGCTTGGGCGCGGCCGCGGGCTTGGCCGGCGACAAATGGAACTTGGCGTTCGTGGCCGAGACCGAGCGGCAGGTGGTGGCGCATCTGGACCGGCATTTGGGGAAACTGCCGGCCGCGGATGCCAGGTCGCGGGCGGTGGTGGCGCAAATGCGCGCCGATGAAAACCGCCACGCGGAGGAGGCGGTCGCCGCCGGCGCGGCCGAGTTGCCGCCGCCGGTCAAACGCGCGATGCAGTTGGCGGCCGGCGCGATGACCGCCACCGCGCATTGGGTTTGATGCGACGGTGATTCGCGGGCGGTGGTTGGGCGGTGATTTTTGGTGCGCGCGCGGCG
>JAPPPS010000056.1:0-15513 GCA_028817405.1 Gammaproteobacteria bacterium | reverse complement strand
GCGAATCAACTTTGAATTAACCGGCGCGCGGGGTGAATTTGCGCGGCCGCGGATAACGCGAGCGAATGTCGAAGTCGGTGAGTTCGTGGTGGCCGCGGGTGTATTCCTCGCCGGCGTCGCGCGGCGGGTTGTAGTCCCAACTGTGGCGGCGGCCGGTCGCCAGCGCGTCGAACAACACCCGGCGGCGACGCTGCGAGGCGATGACCTCGCGCTTGACTTGGGCTGGGTCCCAGTGCGCGGCGGCTTCTTCCCGGAACGCTTGCACGGTGTCGGCATGCGCGGGGTCGCCGGCCAAGTTATGCAGTTCATTCGGGTCGGCGTCGAGGTCGTACAACAAGTCCGGGTCGCCGGCGCAGGCAATAAACTTGTGCGCGCCGCGACGCAGCATCAGCATCGGTTCGCTGGTGGCCTCGGCCAGGTATTCGCTGACCGCGACGCCGGCGGGGTCATCGTCGGCGCCGTCGCACAACGGCAGCAAACTCCGGCCGTCCACCGCGTCCACCGGCTGCAGCGCGGGCCGCCCGGAATTCTCGGCCGCGAGGTGCAGCAGCGTCGGCAACACATCCACCTGCGCGACCGGCTGCGCCACCCGCCGCCCGGCCCACGCGGCGCGCGATGGCCGCGCCACCAGCAGCGGGATGCGGTTCGACCATTCCAAAAACGACATTTTGTACCACAGCCCGCGCTCGCCCAACATGTCGCCGTGGTCGGAGGTGAAAATGACCGTGGTGTCATCGGCCATGCCGCATTCTTCCAGCGCGCCCAACAACCGGCCGAGCCACGCGTCGAGGTACGAGATGTTGCCGAAGTAAGCGCGGCGGGCGTTCGCGATTTCCTCCGCGCTCAAGCGCACCGCGTCCACCGCGATGGCTTTTTCCAAGCGCAGGCTGTGCGCGTCCGGCGCGGCCGGGCGGGCCACGCTCGGCGGCGGGATGTCGACACCGTCATACCAATCCCAGTATTGTTGGCGCGTGGCGTACGGGTCGTGCGGGTGAATGAAGCCGGCCACCAAACACAACGGGCGGTCGTCGGTGCCGCGCGCGTGGTCGTAAATCGCGCGCAGCGCGCAGGCGCCGACTTCGTCGTCGTACGCCAACTGGTTGGTCACCGCGGCCACGCCGGCCTGCTTGACGCTGGACATGTTGTGATACCACTTGTCGATGCGCGCGTGCGGGTTTTCCCAGTCCGGCACCCAGGCGAAGTCGGCCGGGTAGATGTCGGTGGTCAGGCGCTCCTCGAAACCGTGCAACTGGTCGGCGCCGACGAAATGCATCTTGCCGGAAAGCACCGTGCGGTAGCCGGCCAAGCGCAGGTAGTGCGCGAAGGTCGGCACCGTCGCCGGCAAGTGCGCGGAGTTGTCGTAGCCGCCGCATCGCGCGATGTTCTGGCCGCTCATGAACGCGTACCGCGCCGGCGCGCACAGCGGCGAACTGCTGTATGCGGCGTCGAACACCACGCCGGTCTCGGCCAGACGGTCGAGGTTGGGCGTGCGCGCGACGGTGTTGCCGTGGCAGCGCAACGCCAGCGCCGACAATTGGTCCGCCATGACAATCAGGATGTTGGCGGTTTTGCTTAACCGGTTTGGCATCGGTGGTTCCTCGAGGTGGTCACTGTTGTCGCGGTCGCGGCGCGGCCGGCAACGGTGGCAGGCGGGTGGCCAAGGCGGCGACGGTGACGGTCAGTAGTAGCATCGCGCCGGCTTGATGCGCCACGCCCAACGCCGGCGGCACGCGCAGCAGCAGCGTGGCGATGCCGAGCATGACTTGCGCGGCCGCGACGGTTAGCAGCGCGTAGCCGGCGAGGGTGTCGGTACGGTTGGTACGGTTGCCGCGGTTGTCACCGTCGCCACCGTCACGAACACCGTCGCGAACAGCGTCGCCGCCACCGTCGCGAACACCGTCGCCACCGTCACGAACACCGTCACGAATCAAACGCCACGCGAACCCCGCGGCCGCCGCCAACGCCAGGAACGCCAGCCAACGGTGCGCGAACTGAATGGTGACGATGTTGTCGGTGAAGTTCAACCACCATGGCCGCAGCGCGAACAAGTGCGCGGGAATCCACGCGCCGTCGAACAACGGCCAGGTGTTGTAGGCGAAACCGGCGCGGCGGCCCGCGACCAACGCGCCGCTCAGCATGGTGAGTAGAATCACCGTCACCGCGATTTTGCCGGCGACGGTGGCGGTGACGGTGCCGGCGACGGTGGTGGCGGAATCAACCGCGGGCCTCCGGCGCGCCACGCCCACCGTCACGCGCAGCATCCAGGCGTAAATCCCCGCCGCCAACATGAAGTGCAGCGCGAGACGGTACGGGCTGACTTGCGGCGCGCCGGCCAGGCCGCTTTGCACCATGTACCAGCCGAGCAACCCCTGCGCCGCGCCCAATCCGAACAACGCCCACAAGCGTACCCCAAGCGCGCCGGACACCCGGCCCGCGGCCAGAAAAAACAAAAACGGCAGCAGGAAAACCACGCCGATGACTCGGCCGAGCAGACGGTGCGCGTATTCGAACCAGAAGATGAATTGGAAGCCGGCCAGGGTCATGTCGGGGTTGACCAACCGGTATTCCGGGAATTGCCGGTACGCCGCAAACGCGCGCCGCCACGCCTCGGCATCCAGCGGCGGCAGCGCCCCGGCCAGCGGCCGCCAGTCAACCATCGACAGCCCGGAGCCGGTCAAGCGCACCGCCGCGCCCAACACCACGGTGGCGAATACCAGCGCGCAACACAACGCCAGCCACGCCACCAGCGCGCGGTCGGTCGGCGCGGCCGGCCGCGGGGAGGAGGTCATAGCGTTGGCGTTGGCGCCGGCCGCGTTCATCGGCGGCAAAGCGTCAGTCGGCCCAGCGCTTGAACACCAGCGAACTGTTGGCGCCGCCGAAGCCGAATGAGTTGCTCATCGCCACCCGCAAATCGACGCCGTCCTGCAGTTCGGTGACGATGCGGTGGCCCGCGGCCGCGGCGTCCAAGTTGTCGATGTTGGCGGAGGCCGCGATGAAGCCGGATTCCATCATCAGCAGCGTGTAAATCGCCTCGTTTACGCCGGCCGCGCCGAGCGCGTGACCGCTGAGCGATTTGGTCGAGGCGACCCACGGCCGGGCGTCGCCGAACACTTCCGCAATCGCCTCCAGTTCGCGCACATCGCCGACCGGCGTGCTGGTGCCGTGCGCGTTGATATACTGCACCGGCGATTCCGCGTCGACATGCTGCAGCGCCTGGCGCATGCAGCGCGCCGCGCCTTCGCCGGACGGCTGCACCATGTCGTAGCCGTCCGAGGTCGCGCCGTAGCCGATGAGTTCGGCGATGATGGGCGCGCCGCGCGCCTGCGCATGCTCCAAGGATTCCAGCGCCACCACGCCGGCCCCGCCGGAGATGACGAAGCCGTCGCGGTCGCGGTCGTACGGTCGCGAGGCGCGCGCCGGCGCGTCGTTGAAGTTGGACGACATCGCGCCCATGCCGTCGAACAGCACCGACATCGTCCAGTGCAATTCCTCGCCGCCGCCGGCGAACACCACATCCTGTTTGCCCAACTGAATCAACTCGGCGGCGTGGCCGATGCAGTGCGCGCTGGTGGCGCAGGCCGAACTGATGGAATACGACACGCCCTTGATTTTCAGCGCGGTGCCGACGCAGGCGGTGATGGTGCTGGCCATGCTGCGCGTGACCATGTACGGGCCGACGCGCCGCGCGCCGTCGTTGCGCAGGGTGTCGGCCGCGGCCACGATGTTCTCCGGCGAGGCCCCGCCGGAGCCGAGAATCAGGCCGGTGCGCGCGCTGGAGACCATCTCGGCCGGCAGTTCGGCGTGCGCGATGGCCTCGCCGATGGCGATGTAACTATAGGCCGCGGCGTCGCCCATGAAGCGGTACAGTTTGCGCTCGATGCGCGCTCTGGCGTCGATGTCGATGGCGCCGTGCACCCGGCTGCGCATGCCGAGTTCGGCGTATTCCGGGCTGAACACGATGCCGGAGCGGCCGGCGCGCAGCGCCTCGCGCACTTCGCCGCGGTTGTTGCCGAGGCTGCAGACGATGCCGCAGCCGGTGATGACGATTCGTTTCATTGCCGCCTCGCAAACGCCGGAAAACGCCGGACGAGATTCATCCGCACCGCAAACCGCGCGCGGTTAAAACGAATCCGCGGCCTTGAACAAGCCGACCCGCAAGTCCTTGCACGAGTACACCAATTGGCCGTCGGCGATGACCAGGCCGTCGGCGATGCCCATCACCAAGTTGCGCATGATGACGCGCTTGAAGTCGATTTGGTATTTGACTTTGGCGTTGTCCGGCGAGATTTGCCCCACGAATTTAATCTCGCCGGCGCCGAGCGCGCGGCCGACGCCCTGGCCGCCGCGCCACGCCAGCGAGAAGCCGACCAACTGCCACAGCGCGTCCACGCCGAGGCAGCCCGGCATCACCGGGTCGCCTTCGAAGTGGCACTGGAAAAACCACATGTCCGGCGCGATGTCGAGTTCCGCGACCACCACGCCCTTGCCGTATTCGCCGCCGTCGGCGTTGATTTCCAAAATGCGGTCGAACATCAGCATGTCCGGCAGCGGCAGTTGCGCGTTGCCGCGGCCGAACAATCGGCCGTGGCCGCAGTCCAGCAACTGCTCGCGGTCGTAGCGGTTTTGTTGCGTCATCAAAGCGGCGTTCCGGTGGGCGGGAAGTGAAAGGCGAATGGCGCGGCGCGCGATTGTATCTTAAAACGCGGCCGCGGTTGCACGGTTGAACCACGGTCGAACGGTTGCGCGGTCGAAAGTGGACCGGTGATTATAGCGCGGAATCGATGCAATAAAACGCGAATTGCATGCGAATATTTAATTGCTATTTCCTATTGACATTTCCAAAAGAGTTGTTTTAGATTGCATGCCATACGCGCATGCTGCCATGCGTTTTCATGGTTTTGCATGAGTTCGCATGGCTCGGCCGGCGCGGTATCATCGACGGTGTTGACCAATTCGTTTGCCGAACCAAGTTGCAATTCGACTGGTTTTTTGTTTGCATCGGTTTGACGACACCGTCACCATCGTGTTCGCGATGCGCCGCATGCGGTTTATGCGCGCAACGCGGGCGCAAACTTCATCTCAACGACGCGAGGTAATGTCCCATGGCTAAAAAGAAAAAGTCCGCTTCAACGAAGCGCAAAGCGGTCGCCAAAAAGGCGGCCAAACGGAAAGTCGGCAAGAAACGACTTTCCAAAAAGAAGGCCGGCCGTAAAAAAGCCGGCAAGAAGAAGTCTTCGAAAAAGAAGGCTTCAAAGAAGCGGCGCGGCAAAAAGAAGGCGTCGAAGAAGAAGCGGCGCGGCAAGAAAAAGGCCGGCAAGAAGAAGGCGTCCAAGAAGAAGCGGCGCGGCAAGAAGAAGTCTTCCAAAAAGAAGACTTCGAAGAAGAAGCGCGGCAAGAAGAAGGCCTCCAAGAAGAAACGGCGGGGCAAGAAGAAGGCGTCCAAGAAGAAGCGGCGCGGCAAAAAGAAAGCCTCCAAAAAGAAACGGCGCGGCAAGAAGAAATCCGGCAAGAAAAAGGCCGGTAAAAAGAAGGCCGGCAAGAAAAAAGGCCGCCGCAAAAAGAAGGGGCGTCGCAAGAAACGCGCCAAAAAAGCCGGCGCGAGCATCCCGCTGCCGTTTTAGGGCGCGGGCCTGAGGTGACCGTGGTATGACCCCTGCAAAGGCTTCGCGCCTTTGCAGGGGTCGGTCACCGTACGGAGGGCGCGGGGGCGCGGTTGCCGGTTAGGTTTGCGCCGGCGCCGTCGGCGCAATCACCGATGCCGCGTTTGCGGGTCGTTTGCGGGTACTGCTGTACTTAATTGGTCCGCGGCTGAACCCCGCCGCATTTCGACCGTCGCCGGCGACCGCCGCGCAACGCTTCAGCCGCCGATATACGACATCTCCACTTTCTGCGAAGTGCGCATGCCGCGGGGCGCGCCGGGCCGGCCCGGCGTCAACCGGTCGACCGAATACTGGTCGCCGCGCTGCCGCCAAATCGCCGCGATGCGCGCCGCCAACTCGGCCTCGTCCGCGCCGGCTTTCAACGCCGGGCGCAAATCAAAACCGGCCGATGCGAACAAGCAAGTGTAAATCTCGCCCACCGCCGACAGCCGCGCGCGCGCGCAGCCGCCGCAGAACGGCCGGCTAATCGACGCGATGACGCCGATTTCGCCCGCGCCGTCCGCATACCGCCAGCGCTTCGCCACCTCGCCGGGATAGTTCGCGCCCACCGGCTGCAACTCCCACACCGCGCCCAACAAGTCGATGATTTCGCGCGCCGTGAACACCTGCTGCAGCGACCACTGATTGTGGTTGCCGGTGTCCATGAACTCGATGAAACGCAGAATCGCGCCGCTGCCGCGGAACCGTCCGGCCAGCGGAATGATTTCGCTGACATTGACGCCCTTTTGCACCACCATGTTGATTTTCACGCTCTCGAAACCCGCGTCTAACGCGTAGTCGATGCCGCGCAGAATGCCGTCCAGCGGCGAGTCGATGCGGTTGATGCGGCGGTAGATTGTCTCGTCCAGCGCGTCCAAACTGATGTTCACGCGGCGGATGCCGGCCCGCCGCAAGGCGCGGGCGCGCGCGGCCGTGAGCAGCGAAGCGTTGGTGGTGAGCGCGAGGTCGTCGAGCGCGTCGATGCGCGCCAACTTCGAGACCAACTCCTCCAAGTCGTGACGCAGCAGCGGTTCGCCGCCGGTTAGTCGCACTTTGCGCACGCCGAGGCCGGCGAACGCGCGCACCACGGTCTCGATTTCCTCAAACCGCAGCAGACGGTGTTTCGGCAAAAAGCGGTGGTCGCGGCCGAACACATCGCGCGGCATGCAATACTCGCAGCGGAAGTTGCAACGGTCGGTGACCGACACGCGCAAGTCGCGCAAGTGGCGGCCGCGGCGGTCGGTTAAATTTTTCGCGGCGGTCGCGGCGGTGTTGACGGTCGCGGCGTTAGCATCGGCCGCAACCGCGGTCGCGGTCGCAGTCGCAGTCGAATGAGTGTCGGCGTTGAAAGAAGTCATGGAATTGATGGCGGGTCAACCGTGGTTTGCGCGCGCGGCCGCGGTCACCCGCCCTGCACCGACGGCCACACCGCCACCACATCGCCGTCGCCCAACGGCGCATCGCGCGCCTCGGCCGGCACGAATTCGCCGTTGCGCATGACCACCCGCACTTGCTCCGGCGGCAGACGGTAGCGGTTGATGAGTTGGCGCGGCGTGAGCGGCGCGGGCGCGTCGATGGTCACCGCGTTGCCGTCCGCGTCCGGCGGCAGGTAGTCGGCAAAGCCGGCGAACAGTTTCAGCGTGATTTTCATCCGCCGCCCTTGTGCAGGTAGCGTTTGAGGCGGCGCATGAAATCGTCGAAGCGCGCCGCGTTGAAGTTGAAGAATTCCAACCGCACCCGGGTCACCGGCAACGCGATGGCAGCCAATCTGCGCACCGTTTCCGGCTGCAAGGTCAGCGTGACATGTTCGGCGCCGGCACCGTCGCCATCACCGTCGTTGTCACCGTCGCCGGCCGCGCGCAGATGATAGACGCGCGCCGACTGCCGCTCGATGCCAAACGGCACCACCGCCGACGGCAGGCGGCTCAGCAATTCCGCGTGAGAAAACCCCATCTCGGCCTCGTGAATAAAGTCGGCGGCGGCGCGCGGCGCATCCCCGTCGGAAGCGACCACGGCCGCGGCGGAATAGCCGCTCACCCGCCGGCCACCGGCGGCCAAATCGCCAGCGCGTCGCCGTCGCTGAGCGGGCGGTCGCGCTCGGCCGCGCCGGCATACACGCCGTTCACCAGCACCAGATGCACCTGCGCGCGCGGCACTTGGAAACGGTCGATTAACTGGTTGGGCGTGACCGCCTCGCCGACTTCCAACTCGACCGCGTGCTTGACCGCATGCGGCGGCAAGTAGCCGGTCAAGGTGGCGAACAGTTTGAATGTGACTCGCAACGCCGGCTCCCGCCTTTCGACATGTCGCGCGCGCATCGATGGACGCGTGCGCTTTATGCGCCCTGCGTCGCCGCGAGATAACTTTCCATCAGTTGCAGCGGGTTTTCCATCAACCGCGCCTTCCATTTGCCCAAGCGGAAGCGCCCCTGAATCAAGCCGCGCAGGATGCCGATGTGCTCGGTCATGCCGAGCGTGTTCGCGCCGACGAGGATGTCGTCCTCGAAACACAGGCGCAGGTAACGGTACCGTGATTCGTCCACCAACTTGCAACTGTCGCCGCCGTCGACGCCGTCCCACAAACCGTACGAAGTCGACACCAAGCCGATGGTGTCGAGCACATTCATCGCCACCGCGCCGCGGTGCCGCGCCGCGCCGGGCGCGTGCATGTTGTGCGCGGCGATGCGCGCGTGCTCCACCGCGACCGGCTGAATCGCCTGCACCGAGTATTCGCCGGTGGAAAAATCCTTGCCGCAGGCGACATCGCCGGCGGCGAAAATATCCGCGTTGCTGGAAGCCATGAACGCGTCGACCACCACCGCGCCGTCGCGTAATTCAACGCCGGAGCCACCGTTGCTTTTGTTGCTTTTGCCGCCGCCGTCGCCACCGTCACCGAGGAAATCGGCGTTGGCGCGCACCCCGGTCGCGCTGATGACCAATTCGGCGTCGAGGATTTTTTCACCGCCACCGTCGCCGTCGACGCGCACTTTAAGCGCATCACCGTCGGCTTCCTCAATCGCCGACACCTGCGCGCCGGTCAGCACCGTCACGCCCTTGCCTTCGCACCACTTTTGCAGCAATCCGCCGCAGGTGGAATCCAGCATGCGCGGCACCATGCGCGCCCCCATCTCGATGACCGTCAACTGCGCGCCGGCCGCGACTAACGCCTCCAAAATGATGCAGCCGATGAAGCCGGCGCCGATGAGCACCACCGGCGCGCCGGGCTGGATGCCGGCGGCGATTTTGCGGGCATCTTCCAGCGTCCAGCAACTGCTGACGCGCGCGTGGTCGATGCCGGGAATCGGCGGCGTGAGCGGTTTGGAGCCGCTCGCCACCAACAGTTTGTCGTACGCCAGTTCGTCGCCGCCGGCCAGTTTCACGCGTTTGCCGACCGCGTCCACGGCTTGCGCGCGCCCAGCGCGACCGTTGCGCACCTCGATGTTGCACTCGTCAAAATGACCGTCCTGCTTGCGCAAGTAGGTGCCGCGCTCGTCGATGTTTTCGCGCAGCAGATACGGAATCGCCATGCGCGAATACGGCGGCTCCGGCTCGTCGCCGAGCACGGTGATGGCGGCCGACGAATCCAAATCGCGCAAGGTCTCGGCCGCAACCACGCCGGCCGGGCCGGCGCCGATGATGAGGTGGTTCATGTTTGCGTTTCGGGTTTCACTTTGGCGTCGCCGGCTCGAATGCGCTCGTTCCAGCGCAGACCGAAGAACAACACGGCAATCAGCGCGAGAGCGAAGAATCCGGCGAGAATTTCAGCGGTCATGGTGCTACTCCAGTCTGATGAGTGAAAGGATAATCATAACAAAGGCAACCGCAAAAGCGGCGATGGTTGCAGCGGTTGAAGTGTCGGTGATAAACGCCGATTTAACAAAACCGGCGACAAACAACGCCACCCCGATTTGCCCGAATATGGTCTGCAAACGGTCAAGATGAATGCCGCGAATCTTCATCTCCGAGCGCGCGCCAAAGCGCGATGCCGCCACAACGCCACAGCGCCAACCAGCGCCAGCGACACCGCAACTAACGGTGCGAGCGCATGGTTATGCGAGCGGGCGCCGGGTTTCGCGCTGTGTTTTCGCTCGTAACGCGCGCCGATGTAAAACAACACGGCGAACACCGTGACGATGCTGATGACGACAAATTCAATCATGGTCTCTCTCATGTTGCGGTGACAGCCAACGCTCACGCCGGCAGCGCAAATTTCTCGCGCACCTTGGCGGTCAACTGGCCGTCTTTGGTCCAGCCGCGCAGCGAGTAATACTCCGGCAGCATCTCGTCCAAGCCGTTGACTTTGCCTTTGGCCGGGCCGGTTTTGGCCGCCTCTTTCAGCAGGCGCGGCGGCAGATTGTCGTCGGCGCCGGTCAAGCCCGCTTTCATGTTGTAGTCGCGCTCCAAGTTCCAGATGCGCTCGCCGGCCTCGGCCAGCCGCTCCACGCTCCAGTCGCCGTCGCAGGCGGCGTCGAGTTGCGGCGCCATGTTCTCCAGCGTCCAGGCGAAGGTGGTGAACACGCAAATGCCCATGGAATCCACGGCCGCGGTGGCGTCCTGAAACGCCTTCACCAGCCCGGCCTTGCCGTCGGTGACTAACGGGTCGGTTTTCTCCGGAATGCCGAGTACTTCGGAGGCCACGGTGTAACTGCGCAGGTGGCAGGCGCCGCGGTTGGAGGTGGCGTAGGTCAGGCCCATGCCTTGGATGCCGCGCGGGTCGTACGCCGGGAACTCCTGGCCCTTGACCGTCATGGACAGTTCCGGGTGGCCGTACTTCTCGCACAGCCGCTTGGAGCCGAGGCCCAAGTCCTTGCCGAAGCCCTCGCCGGTGGCGACTTGGTCAGCGCACCACGCCAACGCTTCGGCGGAGCCGAATTTCAACTCCATGCCGCCTGTCTCCTTGGTGGTAATCGCGCCCATCTCGAACAATTCCATGGCCGCGGCCACCGTGGCGCCGAACGAAATCGGGTCCATGCCGTCCTCGTTGCACACGAAGTTGGCGTAAGTCACGGCGTCCAAATCGCCGACCCCGGTGTCCGCGCCCATGGCCCACGCCGCTTCGTATTCCAGGCCGCCGGAGTTGCCCCAGTATTGCGGTTTGTTCTCGATGGTGAAGTGGGTGCGGTCGATGGTGGAAATCCGCCCGCAGGCGATGGTGCAGCCGAAGCACGCGGCGTTGGTGGTGAGGTTGGGTTTGCCGTCCGACTCGCGCGGCTCCTTCATCGCCTCGCCGGAGATTTTGTTGGCGTCGGCGAACTGCACCTCGCGCATGTTGTTGGTCGGCAGCGCGCCGATTTCGTTGATGACATTCATCAACACCTGCGTCCCCAGCGCCGGCAGGCCCTGGCCGGTGACCGCGTTGTCCGCCAGCACTTTTTTGTGCTCGGCGACCGCTTGCATAAACCGCGCCGGGTCTTTGATGTTGCCGACGCCGCGGCTGCCGCGCACCGCCACCGCCTTCAAGTTTTTGGACGCCATCACCGCGCCCACGCCGGAGCGGCCGGCGGCACGGTGCAAGTCGTTGATAATCGCCGAGTACAGGCAGCCGGCCTCGGCCGAACGCCCGACCGCGGCGATGCGAATCTGCGGGTCTTGGTACTTCTCGTGGATGAGTTTGTCGGCCTCCCACACGCTCTTGCCCCACAAGTCATCGGCCGGCACCAGTTCGGCTTGGTCGTTGACGATGCGCAGCATGACCGGCGACTTCGCCTTGCCCTCGACGATAATCATGTCCCAGCCGGCCGACTTCAATTCCGCGCCGATGAAGCCGCCGGAGTTGGAGCAGGCGACCGCGCCGGTCAGCGGGCTTTTGGTGATGACCGAGTACCGGCCGCCGGTCGACACCGGCGTGCCGGTCAGCGGCCCGGTGGCGAAGATGAGTTTGTTGTCCGGCCCCAGCGGCTCGCACTTGGGGTCGGTCTCCTCGACCAGGTATCGGGTGCCGAGGCCGCGCTGGCCGATGTAGTCGGCGGCCCATTCCATGTTCAGCGGTTCGTCGCTGATGCGCCCCTCGGTGAGATTGACGCGCAGTACTTTCTTTGCCCATGACATGACGGTATTCCCCTCGATGGTGTCTCGAATTCGGTTTGTAACTGTGACGGTGTGGTGACAGTGACGGTGACAGTGTGGTGACGGTGTGACGCTGCGATGCTGCGACGGAGCGATGCTTCGACAGTTGCGCGACGGTGGTTTTATGCAGATGTGACGGTTGCGGCGACAACGCTGGCCGCGGCGGCCGCGCACCGCAATCCGCAAACCCGCGCGCAAGTCGATGCTTACGCGCTGGCCGCGGCCGCCGCGTTGTCGGTTTTGGCCGCCCAAGCGCGCATCTTGTCGAGGCCGGTGGCGTCGGCGTCGACATAAGTGATGGCTTCGGTCGGGCAGGCTTTCGCGCATGCCGGGTCGCCGCCGCATAAGTCGCACTTGATGACTTTGCCGCTGTCCTGGTTGTAGTTCACGGTGCCGAACGGGCAGGCGATGGTGCACACTTTGCAGCCGACGCAAGTCGCGTCGCTGACTTCCATCGCCCCGGTGTCGCGGTTCATGGTGATGGCGTCGACCGGGCAGGCGGCCATGCACCACGCCTCGTCGCACTGCGTGCAGGTGTAAGGCACGAACCGCCCTTCGTCGTGGAAGGTGAACACTTTGATGCGCGATTTGGCGGGGTTGAAAACGCCTTCGTTCTCAAACGAACACGCCATTTCGCATTGCAGACACCCGGTGCATTTGCCGGGGTCGATGTAGAGAGACCGTTGCATGATTACGCTCCTCGCTGGTGTTAAATGTTGTTTCAGTGGCTGACGGTACGCCAGTCAACAATGGCGACGCCGGTGCCGGTGACGGTGCCGATGCCGGTGGCTGCGACGGTGCCGATGCCGGTGGCCGCGACGGTGCCGATGCCGATGGCTACGACGGTGCCGGTGCCGGTGGTTCGACGGTGCCGATGCTGGCGAAGCGGCGATGTCGAAGTTGGTGTAACAATGCCGCCGCCGATGCTGAACCGCAAAATACCCCCCGCCGCGCGCCTTGTCAAGCGAAAAATCCACGCGATTTAACTGGAAATGCCAATCATTCTTATTTGCATTTGCGCGCCGGTAACCGTGCTCGGTCGTAGCGGCTGGCTCGAGGGGCCGTCATTCCGTGCGGTAGAGGAATAAGGAAGCGCAGCGACTATATTCCTCACCGATACGGAATCCAGAGTCTTTAACAAGGCGGCGGGGATTTCATCAATCGCGGACGCGCTCAATCGCCACTCCGGACCGGATCCGGAGTCCAGAGTCCCCCGCTCGTGGGCGGGAGCAGGCTTTAAATTGGGCCGGGCGGAATCGAACAAAAGCAAAGACGCTGGCGCCCGCTTAACGGACTGCGGGCGTGACGGTGAGGAGGCCGCGGGCGTGACGGCGGAAGCGCCCACCGCCGGAACAGCAACCCAAAACGCCAGATTCCCGCCAATCGATACACCCCACCCCAAATAAGATACAATCCCCGCAAACCCCGCGGAGAATCCCCATCAACACCCCGACCAAAGAAACGCGCTTTCTGGACGCGCTCGAATCGCTGTTCACCGGCGCCGAGGTGGACGGCGACTCCGGTTTCGTCAACCTCATGCGCATGAAACGCGGCTACTTTCGCCCCCCGCAACCATGACCGAACCGGAAAAACAGCGCCTCACCGCCCTGCTCCGGCCGTATTTGTGGCGGGGAGTAGCATCATGCTGAGCGACGAGGAATTGACCCGCCTCATCAAAAGCGGCGAGAGTGACCAAGTGGAATTCACCGTCGCGGCGCGGGATATGGACAAGTTGCGGCAGGCGGTTTGCGCCTTCGCCAACGACCTGCCCAACCACAACCAGCCGGGCGTTTTGTTTGTCGGACTGGACGACAACGGCGGTTGCGCCGGGTTGCCGGTAGACGACGACTTGCTGCAGAAACTCGGCGGACTTCGTAGCGACGGCAACATACTCCCTTTCCCAAGCATGACCGTGGCGAAAAGGGAATTGCTGAACTGCCAAGTCGCGGTCATTCAAGTTGAACCTTCGGACAACCCGCCGGTGAAAGTGGACGGCCGCTGCTGGATTCGCGCCGGCCCGCGGCGCGCGCAAGCCACCGCCGAAGAGGAGCGCCGCCTCACCGAAAAACGGCGCTGGGGGAATCTGCCGTTTGACATGCATGGCGTTGCGGGGGCGAGCGTGGAAACCGACCTCGATATGCGGCGGTTTGAGAACGAATATCTTCCCGCCGCGGTTCCCCCGGAAGTGCTGCAGGAAAACCGGCGCGCGCAGGATGACCGGTTGAAAGCGCTGCGTCTCGTGACGACCGACGGCGCGCCGACGGTCACCGCGATTCTCATGCTTGGCATCGACCCGCGCCGCTGGTTTCCCGGCGCGTATATTCAGTTTGTGCGTTATGACGGTGAGGCGGTTACCGACCCGATTCTTGACCAAGCCGAGTTGTCCGGCGCGCTTTCCGACCAACTGCGCGAGGCGGATGTGCTGTTGAAGAGAAATATTTCCACCGCTCTCGACGCGCGCGGGAGCCGGCATGTCGAGACGCCGGATTATCCTTTTTTGGCGTTGCGCGAACTGACCCGCAACGCGGTTATTCACCGGAATTATGAAAAATCCAACACGCCGGTGCGCATTTCATGGTTTCGAGAGCATCTGCAAATCAGCAGCCCGGGCTCGGTGTATGGCGAGGTGACCAAAGAAAACTTCGGCAAGCCGGATGCCGTGAGTTACCGCAACCCAACGATTGCCGAAGCGATGAAGAGTCAGCGGTTTATGGAGCGCTTTGGCATTGGCATCGCCATGGCGCGCAAAGCGCTCGAAGACAACGGCAATCCTCCGCCTGAATTCAGAGTGGAGGATAATTTTGTGTTCGCCACCCTCCATAAACGACCATGAAAACCGTCGCGTTCTTCAACAACAAAAGCGGCGTGGGGAAGACCTCGCTGGTGTATCACCTGGCATGGATGTTCGGTGACATGAACTACCGCGTGCTGGCCGCCGACCTGGACCCGCAAGCCAATCTCAGCGGCATGTTTCTCGACGAAACTCGCTTGGAAGAATTGTGGGAAGGGCATGATGGGCGCACCATCGACGGCGACATTGCGCCGCTATTCATGGGAACCGGGGATATTAATGCCGACTCTCACATGGAAAAAATGAGCGAAAAAATCGCGCTGCTGGCCGGGGACTTGGCGCTTTCCAAAAGGGAAGATGAACTTTCCGCCCAATGGCCGAAATGCCTCGACCGGGATAACCGGGCTTTTCGCGTGGTGACCGTTTTTTCGCGCATCATTCAGCATGCCGCGCGTTTTCATGCCGATATTGCGCTGATTGATGTCGGCCCCAACTTGGGCGCCATCAACCGGGCGGCGCTGATTGCAAGCGACCATGTCGTCATCCCGCTTGCTCCGGACCTGTTTTCCTTGCAGGGGCTTCGAAACGTGGGGCCGATTCTTAAGGTGTGGCGCGAAGGCTGGCGGGAGCGATGCCAAAAGAAACCCGGCGACTTGGATATTGAATTGCCTTCGGGAAACATGCGGCCCGCGGGCTATGTCGTTATGCGCCATTCGGTGCGCCTTTCCAGGCCGGTGCAAGCCTACGACCGGTGGATAAAAAAAGCGCCGGCGACTTACGCGGAGTTTGTTCTGGAAGAACAGCAAATCCGCGATGGCGATGGCGTGGCGGATGATAAACATTGCCTTGCGCACCTCAAAGATTATCGCTCGCTGATGCCGATGGCGCAGGAAGCGCGCAAGCCGATGTTTATGTTAAAGCCGGCCGACGGCGCGATTGGCGCGCACCAAGCGGGCGTTACCGAATGCTACAACGACTTCAAAATGTTGGCGAAAAAAATCATCGCCGCCTGCGACAT
>JAPPPS010000050.1 GCA_028817405.1 Gammaproteobacteria bacterium | reverse complement strand
GAATATAGTCGCTACGCTTCCTTATTCCTCTACCGCACGGAATGACGGCCCCCGGTATTTTCCGGTCCTCGCCGGCGCTTCGCGCCGGCGCTTAGACTCTGGACTCCGGCTGTCGCCGGAGTGGCAGTGGGGCGCGCCCGCTTAACAGACTGCGGGCGTGGCGGTAGAGAAACCGTGAGTGTGACGGCGGTGGCGGCGGGGGCGGTTGCCGCGGAGTGACGGCGGCGACGGCGACCGTCGACGGTCGCCGTCACCGGCCCGCCCTACCGCACCCGTCGCGGCCAATCCAGCGCGTGTGAGGCGAACTCGGACGGCGCGACCACATGGTATTCGCCGTTTTGAATCTGCCGCAGCACCATCGGTTTGGCGATGTTGTTGCCGTTCTCCGAGAATCGAATGTTGCCGTAGAAAGTCGACAAGTCGGTCTCGGCAATCGCGTCGCGCACCGCTTCCTTGTCCAGCGAATTGGCGCGCTCGAAAGCGTCTTTGAAAACATACACCGCGGCCGAGGCCTGCGCGGTTTGATACGGCACTTTTTTGTTTTTGTATTCCGGGTACGCGGCTTTGAATCCGAGTTCATACTCCGCGGCGCTGCCGAAAATCGCGTCCTCGTAGGTCAGCGTCTCGGCCCATTGCGTCGAGCACAAAAAGCCGTTGGCGTTGGCGCCGAACTTGCCGACCACATCCGCGGCCTCGCAGTGCGTGATGGCAATCATCGGCACATCGATTTTTTGCTCGCCGATTTGCCGCACCGCGGTGGCCGCGCCTTTGGAATGCCCGCTGACGATGAGAACATCCGGGCGGATGACTTTCACTTTCGTCAAAATCGCGCTCATGTCGGACAGATCGCGCGGCAGTTTTTCGTCGATGACCACCCGCATGCCGTATTTGGAGGCATCTTCCAGCACCCCGGCGCGGATGTCCAGCGAGAACGGGTCGTTCTCCACCGCCACCGCCACGCGCACCGAGGAGGCCGACTTGCCGGCCTTCTCGGCTTGCTCGGCCGCCAACTGAATCGCCGAGGCCAGATACTGCTCGGAAGTCGACAGCACCGCGAACAGGTATTTGTAGCCCTTGTTGAACAGCGCCCGCGACGCGCCCTCGGCCTCGACCATCGGGATGCGGTATTTCTCGGTCACCGGCGCAATCGCCTTGACCAGGCCGGACGAATACGGCCCCAGCATGTACTGGATGTTGTCCTGGTTAATCAGGCGTTCGGCGAGGGTCGCACCGCGGTCGCCTTTGGACTCGTCGTCGTAGTAGATGACTTCGAATCGGTAGCATTTGCCGCCGAAGCGAATGCCGCCGGCTTCGTCGATTTTGGTAATCGCGTATTCGTAGCCGTTTTGGGTGTGGATGCCGTTGGTGGCGTATTTCCCGGTCAGGGAAATGGCCGCGCCTAAGGTGATTTCCTCGCATTGCTGGGCCGCGGCCGGCATGGCCGCCAGCGCGCAGAGCATGCCGCCGAGCCAGGCGGCTTTGGGTAACGCTTTCATGGTTTGGTCCTCCGGTGGATGGTGGTGATAACCGCGCAATAGTAACGGCGGAAATTGATTCGCGCAAGGGTAGCATGGAATTTGGCGACACAATGGGGCCGTCATTCCGTGCGGTAGAGGAATAAGGAAGCGTAGCGACTATATTCCTCACCGATACGGAATCCAGAGTCTTTGCTTTTCATTTTCCTCGACGGTTAATTAAAGACGCTGGACGCCCGCTCAACAGATTGCGGGCGTGACGAGTGAGGGACGGTCCGCGATTCAAAACCGGCATCGTCGAGTCGGTGAATTTGCCGTCCTTGGCGTCTGGATTCCCGCATCCCAGCGGGAATGACGGCCCCTACCGTCGCGCCAGGGCCATCAAAACTGCATCTCGCCCTTGAACAAAATGCCGTGCGTGGTGTCGGCGTTGTCGGTGTCGAGGCGTTCGCCGGATAACTTCAGGCGCAGTTGCGCGCCGGAGTCCCATTCCACGCCGAGTTGCAGCGCGCGGGAGTCGCCGGCGAATGACATGCCGCTGTATGGGGTGAGCACGCCGGTGTCGGTGAAGGCGCGCACCCCGTAGCCGGCGCGCAGCGCCAGGCGGGCTTGCAAGTCCAGCGCGTCGTCACCGTCGTCACCGTCACCGTCGCCGTCGGCCGCCGCCAACACGCCGCGCTCCCACATGCCGCGCGCGCCGCTGCCGCTGTTGCCGTAGCCGGGGATAAGCGCCAGCGACAGCCCTTGGCCGTCGGCCCCGGACTCCAACTTCACGCTGCCTTCGACGCCCCAATCTTCGTAATCCGCGCTGTGCGCCAGTAAGCCGCGGGTGCGCCCTTCCAGCGTCAGGCCGGTGACGGTGTCGCGGTACCGCACCCCGCCGCCCACCTCGAGGCCGCCGCCGGTACGGCCGTCGCCGCTGTCGTATCTGGCGCCGAACTCGCCGCTGGATTCGAGGTTTGCGCCGCTCGCCAGTTCGCGGCTGCGGCGCAAGTCCAGCAGCACGCGCACGCGGTTGGCGCTCAATTCGTCGCCGGGAATCATGCCGAGTTCATCGCCGCTGACGGTTTTACTGTCGCCGATGTCGGCGGTGGTGGAAAACGCCTCGGCGCTCAAGCGCAACTCGCGGCCGGCGACGCGCGACAACGCGCCGCTCATGCCAACGCCGAAGGTGTGCTGCGTCACATCGCTTTGCCGTTTGCCGCCGCGCTCCTCGATGGTCAAATCGCCGCTGCCGTAACTGGCGAGCGCCCAGCCCTCCAAGCCGTTGTCGGCGCGCCAGCCGAGGTATGGACTAAAGTTGGTCATCTCCAGCAGCCACTCGCCGCTCACCGTGGGGCGCGCGCTGCGGGTGTTGTCGACGCGCGTGTAGTCGTCGATGTCGACTTCGCTGAACGACAGCAACAAGCCGCTCAGCAGGTTGCGGTTCAGGCGCGCGTCGAATCCCAAGTGCGCGCTGAACAAGTCGCCGCTCCAGTCGGTGGTACCGCTTTTGCCGCCGACGCCGCGCAGCGCGCCGCCGCCCCAGAAAGTGCCGGCCGCCAGGCCATGGCCATCGCCGGCGCCGCCGCCGGCGCTCAGCGGCATTGAGAACGCCGAGTTGCTTGCCAGTTGTTTCCAGTCAAGGCTGTCGTCGGCCAGGGCCTCGAGGTTTTCCGCCGCCAAGCCGGACAGCGTGGATTGCCCGCCGAGTTGCGCCAACGGCGCGCGCGCGATGCCGGCAGCGTCGCCGCCCGCGCCGGCGTCAAAGCCGTTGCGCATGCGCCCGGACACCGCCTCCATCTGCGCGCCGGCCAGGGCGCGCGCGACTTCCGGCATGATGACGCGGTTCAACGCCGCGACATCCTCGTCCACCGGCGGCCCGATGGTGGCGGTGATGGAGAATGTACCGCTGGTCGCGTCCTCGCCCACGATGTCAGCGCGCGCGGCGGCGTCGCCGGTGAGCGCGCCGATGGTGAAGGTGAACATCTCGGTGTCGGAGTCCGGGTTGTTGTCGTCGTTGCGCGCCGTGACCACGCTCACCGTCTGCGTCATCGGGCCGGTCATGGTGAACGCCACGCTGCCCATCCTCTCGCCCTCGAAGTCAGCGTCGTCGACGCGCATGGCGTTTTCGCCGGTCCCGGCGATTGCCCACGGCACCGTGATGCCGCCGCCGTCCAGTTCGCTTGCCGCGCCGTTCAGCGTGATGATGAAGTCGAAAGTGCTGCCTTCCGGCGCGCTGATGCGGTCGGCGGTGAGGGCCACGGTCCAGCCGAGAATTTCGGTGGTGGCGCTGCCGGTGGCGGTGGCGGTGGCGCCGGGGGGGAGGCTGGCTTGGGTGGGCGCGCTTGGGGTTACCGACAGGGTTTGGCCGTGGTTTTCGCCGTTCATGTTGATTTCCGCGGCGGTGAGGGTGAAGGTGCGAGCGCCGAGGGGGACGCGGCGGTTGGGGACGGTTTCCGCCGTGCCGTCGATGGTGACGGTGAGCGGAATCATCAAGACCGTGGTGGGGATGACTTCGGTGCAACCGTCGCCGGTCTCACCGTTGGCGCAGCCGAAGTGGAGGGTGTATTCGGCGGATTGGCCCGCGAGGACATTGGGTGGTTCCTGGGCGATGCTGAGGGCGATGGGGTCGGAGGCGGCGATGGTGACCGTCGAGGTGGCGTTGCTTAACGCCAGGGCCGGCGCGGCTTGCGGGTCGCCGGGGTTGCGGCCGCCGATTTCGCAGGTGCCGCTGGCTGGGCACGGGTTGGTGACGGTCAGGAGCAGGGTTTCGGGGCCTTCGTTGTAGGCGTCGTCGCGGGCGCGCACGGTGACCTGCTTGGCGACGGAGTCGCCGGCGCCGAAGGTGACGCTGCCGGTGGGGCCGCCGGTGAATTCGCGGGAATCGTCCGGGTTGTTGTCCGGGCCGGTGACCGCCCACTGCACGGTGAAGGCGCGCACCGGGGCGTTGCCGGCGAGGGTGATGCGAAACAGGAACGCGGTTTCGTCTTCGTTGACGGTCGCGGTCACGGTTTCGGCGGCGATGGTGCGCAGGGCGTTGGTGTTTTGGATGTCCACCCGCACCGTCTCTTGGTTGGAGTCGATGGCCGGGGCGGTGGCGCCGGCGAGGGCCGGTTGGAAAGCGGCGGCGGTGATTTGCACCGCCAATTCCTCGTCGGTCGCGCCTTCGTCGATGTCGTCGTATCGGGCAAGGACGCGCAGCGTGGCCGAGGATTGGCCGGCCGGAATTAGCACGCCGCCGTTGGTTGCCAGGCCGTTGGCGGCGACGGTGACCGGCATGCCGGCGCAGTCGCGCACTTCCACATCGGCGTTGGCGGCGGTGTTTGCCATGCCGGACGGATTTTGCTGGGTGACTTCGGTGCGGAAAGTCACGCAGATGGGGCCGGCGGCGGTGGCGGCGGTGGCGGCGGCCGAGACCAGAGCCAAACTGACGGTGAACTCGGCGTTACTGCCCTCGACGACCGCGCCGCTCTGGCCGCTGCGCCGTGCCAGGCTGACTTGCACCGGGTCGGAGGCGGCGATGCTCGCCTGCGCGGCGCCGGCGCTGCTGGAGACGGTGAGGCCGCTGCCGACAATGGCGCCGCCGCCGGACGGCGAGGAGATGCGCACGGTGAAAGTTTCCGCGCCTTCGTTCACATCGTCGTCGGTGGCGGTGATGGGAACGGTGACGCTGCTCATGCCGGCCGGGATGGTGGCGGTGCCGGTCAAACTGGCCTGGCCGAAGTCGGCGGATTGCGCGGTGTCGGCGGAGGCGGTGACCCCGGGGTTGTTGACCCAGGAGAAGGTGATGCCGGAGGTGGTGGTCACCGATTGGCTGAAACTGACGGTGAAGTCGGCGGCGGTGCCTTCGGTCAAGTCACCGCCGGGGGCCGCGATTTGCAGGGTGACGGTCTGGTCGGACTGGCCGATGGTGGCGGTGGCGGCGGTGGTGGAGACGACCACGGTGGGGGCGGTGTCAAACCCGGCCGGCCGGCCGCCGAAACTGCAGGCGGTGGCGGCGCGCCCGGCGCAGATGTCGGTGAGCGCCAACATGAGGGTTTCGTCGTTCTCGGCGGCGGAGTCGTCGGTGACGGTGACGGCAATCGTCAATGTCTGCATGCGCGCGGAGGCGACCGGCACATTCAGCATGCCGCTGGTGGCGGAGGAAATGTCGGCGCCGCCGCCGCTGACCGTGGCGCTGCCGGCGGTGATGGTCCAGGGGATTTGGAAACCCTGCGTCACCGGCTCGCCGGTGATGGTGACGGTGAAGTCGAAACTGCCGGCGTCCTCGTCCACCGTGCCGGGGCCGGCGACGGTGACGCTGCGGGCGGCGTTGGTGTTTTCGATTTCTACGCTGGCGATATTGCCGGGGCTGGCGGCGGTGCTGACCGCCGGGTAGGCGAAGTTGGCGTCGGTGTCGGCGGCGCTGCTTAAGGTGACGGCCAAGGTCTCGGCGGTGTCGCCTTCGTCGTAGTTGTCATACCGCGCGCCGATGCCGAAAGTGGCGGAGGACTGGCCGGCCGGAATGCGCGCGCCGCCGGATGCGCCGCCGCTGCCGACGACCACGGTGACCGGCGCGCCGGCGCAGTCGGTGACCGTGATGTCGGCGCCCTGGGCCATGGTGTTGGCGGTCATCTGCTGGTTCACGGCGGTGCCGAACATGACGCAAATCGGCGCGGCGGTGGTGGCGGTCATGGTGGTGTCGGCGGTGAGTGCCAAACTCACGGTGAAACGAGCGGTGCCGCCCTCCACGACGGTTGCGGCTTGGCCGGTGGCGCGGGCGATGCCGACCGTGACCGGGTCGGATGCGTCGATTTTCGCGTTTGCCCGCGCCGCTGCGGCCAGCACGGGGGCCGCAATCGCGCCGCCGCCGCTGACCGAGGTCAGGGTGACGGTGAAGTCCTCGTCGGCTTCAAAAATGGCGTCGTCCAGGGCCGTGATGCCGAGGTTGACGGTCGCCATGCCGGCCGGGATGTCCACGCTGCTGGTGAGGGCGGAAAAATCGGCGGCGACGGCCGGATTCACGGTGGTAGACGCGGCCGGGAAAGAAATCGAGTAAGCGACCGTAACCGCGGCCGTGGTGGTAACCGATTCCGGGAAACTGACGGTGAAATTGCTTGCCGTGCCTTCGGCAAGGTCGCCGGCGGGGGCCGCGATGGTGACCGTGACCGGGCGGTCGGATTCGCGCACCGTGCCGCTGGCGGCGTTGCCGGTGAGTTGCAAGGCCGGGGTGGCGGCGTTGGCGATGCCGGCGCGCCCGCCGATGCCGCACACGCCGCTGGATGGGCAGGGGTCGGTGAGGGTGATGGTGACGGTGTCGGCGGGTTCGCTGAGCGCGTCGTCGTCGGTGGCGAGGGAGATGGTCTGGTCGCCGACGGCGGTGAATCGCAAAGTGCCGCTGGTGGCGGTGGCGGCGGCATCGATTTCGCCTTCGCCGGCGGTGACGCGCCAAGCCACATTAAACGGCGTCTCGATGGCGCGGCCGGTGACCGAGACGGTGAATTCCAGCATGCCGCCCTCGTCCACCGCCGACGCCGGCCCGCTGATGGACAGCGCGCGGGCGGCGTTGATGTTGGCGATGTTGGCGGTGCGGCGGATATGGGTGTTGGCGCCCAGTCCGGGGGCGGTGACGCCGCTGTTGGTCGGCACTTCGGCGGCGGACAGGGTGACCACCATTTCCTCGGCCGTGGCGGTCTCGTCGATGTTGTCGAAGCGCGCGTTGACGGTGAAACTCTGCTGGCCGCGGCCGACCGGAATCCGCACGCCGCCGGTGGCCAAGGTGGCCCCGTCGGCCGCGACCACCGGGCTGACCGCCACGCCGTCGCAGTCGGTGACGCCGCCGATGTCGTGGTTCTCGGCGGTGTTGGCGTCCATGGACGGGTTGCGCTGCATGGTGATGGCCACGGTGTACGACACGCAAATCGCCACCGAACTGGTGCCCATGGCCGGGCTGGGGCCGGTGGTGCGGAGGTCCACGGGCTGTCCGGGTTGCCCGCTGGCGTGAAACAGGCGGACCGTGAAAGTCGCGGCCGCGCCCTCGTCCACCGCCTGCGTACTGGCGGTGGGCACCATGTCCACGCTCATGACGCCGCTGGAGCCGCCGTCGTCGCTGCGGGCGATGGTGGCATCGTCCTCGCCGGCGGTGGTGGAGATGG
>JAPPPS010000053.1 GCA_028817405.1 Gammaproteobacteria bacterium | reverse complement strand
CGCCGATGTGAATGCCGGCGCCGCGGCGAACGCCAACCAACCCGCCGCTGATGCGGCCGCCGGCCAACCCGCCGCCGCGACCGACACCTCATCGCCCGCGCACCCCATCGCAGCATGAACCAAAGCAAACCGCCAAAACCCCCTAAAAACGCGGGGTTTGACATGACAACAGAGTCTTTAAGAACCGTCACGGAATCGACCAAAGACTCTGGACTCCGGTTGCCACCGGAGTGGCAATGGGGCCGGCTGTCACCGGAGTGGTGGACGCGCGCCCGCTTAACAGACTGCGGGCGTGGCGGTGGGGGATTGCGGGCGTGGCGGTAGGGGGAACCGCGGGCGTGGCGAGTGGGGGAGACCGTGGGTGTAGCGCCATCATTGTTTGGAACATCATTGCTCCAAACAATTGCGTCAAGGGCGTTTCTTTTGCCCGGGTAGTTGCCGGCGTTTGAGGTAGGCTTGGCGGGCGATTTGGATGTCTTGGATGTAGTGCGCGAGTTCGTCGAGGGTTAGCGCTTGCGGGCCGTCGACTAACGCGGTGGCGGGGTTGGGGTGGAAGTCGATGAGCACCATGTTGGCGCCGGCGATGATGCCTTGCGCGGTGGCGTGGAATAAATCCAGCAAGCCGTCGGGGGCGCGGTCGCGGTTGCCGACCGAGTGCGACGGGTCGATGCACACCGGCATGTGGGTCAAGCGGTGAATCACCGGCACATGACTGAAGTCGACGAAGTTGCGGTGCGGGTCGCCCATGTTGGTTTTCATGCCGCGCAGGCAAAAGATGACTTTGCGGTTGCCTTCCGACGCCAAGTATTCGGCGGCGTTCAATGACTCTTCCAAGGTGATGCCGAAGCCGCGTTTCAGCAGCACCGGAAACGCGCTTTGGCGGCCGCAGGCTTTGAGGAGTTCGAAGTTCTGGGTGTTGCGCGTGCCGACTTGCAGCATGACGCCGGTGGGGTGGCCGGCGTCGCGCAGCGCGTCATTGATTTCATCGATGTGGTTGTCGTGGGTGATTTCCATGGCGACGACTTTGATGCCGTATTTGCCCGCCAACTCAAACACCCACGGCAGGCATGCCGCGCCGTGGCCCTGGAAAGAGTACGGATTGGTGCGCGGTTTGTATGCGCCCATGCGCGTGCAGTTCAGGCCGGCATCGGCCGCCGCTTTCAGCATCGCTTCGACATGCGCGCGCGTGTCGACCGCGCACAAGCCGGCGAACAGGTTGAGGTTGTCTTGGTTGAAGGTGACGCCGTTGTAGTCGAAACCGTACGAGCGCGAGTCGCCGGCGTGGCGGCCGAGCACCGCGTACGCGCGCGACACTTTGACCACGCGACTCACCCCGGACAACGCCTCGATGTCGGCGCGGTCGAGAATTGATGTGTCGCCGACCAAATAGATTTCGGTCAGCACTTGCTGCGCGCCGGTGACTTGGTGAATCTTCGGCGTGATGCCGGGCGCGGCGCGCAGGTAGTCGAGGATAACTTTGGTCTGCGGCGAGTCGCGGCCTAACTGCGGGTCGAGGATGACAATCATGATGACGACGGTGAGGGGCGGTGGTGGCGGCGGAGTTATAGGTGACAGTTTTGGCGACGGTCTCGGTGACGGTTTCGGTGACGGTTTCGGCGATGCTCTCGGTGACGGTTTGCAAGCGTTGCGCGACTATTCAATCGGCAAGTCGATGGCGTTGCCCCATTCCGACCATGAACCGGGATAGCCGCGCACTTTGTCGAAACCAAGATGCCGCAGCAGCATAAACGCATGCGATGAACGGTGATGGGTTTGGCAGTAGGTGATGATTTCTTTGTCGCGCGAGATGCCGCGCTCGGCCAACATCGCTTCCAACTCGGCCGCGGGTTTGTATCGCAGATGATGGTCGCGGTCGATGGTGTCCAGCCAGTTCAGGTTGACCGCGCCGGGGATGCGGCCACTGCGCGCCGACGGTGATTTGAGGCCGTGGTATTCCTCCGGCGTGCGCGCGTCGAGCAATTGAAACCGGTGGTCATCGAGCGCGGCTAATACGAATTGTTTGTCGGCGACCACCGCGGGATTCGGCCGCGCGGTGAAGTCGCCGGGCGCGGCTTCGTTCACCGTCGTCTCAGTCGCGCAACCTTCGCCGAGCCAGGCGATT
Organism: Gammaproteobacteria bacterium; assembly: GCA_028817405.1. GTDB lineage: Bacteria > Pseudomonadota > Gammaproteobacteria > Arenicellales > Poriferihabitantaceae > JAHRAW01. The sequence continues at coordinate 459 of JAPPPS010000053.1, read as the reverse complement.
AAGCCGCCGTTCAGTAGCGAAAATTTGGCGTGGCCGAGCGCTTCCAAAGTCCACAGCAACCGACTTGCGCGGCCGTTGCCGGAGTCGTCGTAGGCGATGACATGTTTGTTTGCGGCGAGCCCGATGCCGCGCAACGCCGCCTCCAGTTGCGCCGGCGGCGGCATCAAGCCCGGCGCCGGCGGCCGGCCGAGAATCAACCGTGCATAGTCGAGATGCACCGCGCCGGGTAGATGCGCCTTGCGGTAAGTTTCCGCCGCGCCGACATCGACGATGAGCAGTTCGTCATCCGGCAACCGCGCCGCCAAGTCCGCGGCCTCGATGACGGTCGGAGATGCAGGCGATGCGCCGGGGTTCATGGAGTTCCCTCCGACGGTTTGAGTATTTCACCGAGCCGGTTCTTAACTTCTTTCAGCCGGGTGATTAACTCCAGCGCTTCATCCGCTTGCGGGAGCAACCGCA
>JAPPPS010000016.1 GCA_028817405.1 Gammaproteobacteria bacterium | reverse complement strand
CCACCACGGCCACGCCGGCGTCGCGCAGCAACTGCACGCCGTCGAGGTTGGCGATACCGTTGTCGACGGTGATGACCACCTGCGGGGCCGGCGCGCGTTGCAGCGCGGTTTGCGCGATGGCGGCTGACAGGCCGTAGCCGTGGCGGAAGCGGTTGGGGACCAGATAATCCACCGCGGCCCCGGCATCGGCCCCGGCCCCGGCCGCGCCGCCGAGCGCGCGCAAGCCGAGCAACGCCAAGGCGGAAGCGGTCGCGCCGTCGACATCGTAGTCGCCGACCACCAAAATTTTGCGCCGCGATTCCAGCGCGTCATGCAAAATCGCGGCCGCGTCGTCGATGCCTTTCAGTTGCGCCGGCGCGTGCAGATGCGCCAACTGATAGTCCAACTCATGGCGCGAACTCACATTGCGGTTCTCGAAGATGCGGCGCAGTAGTGGGTGCAATTTTTCCGTGGCCGCGGCATCACCGTCGCCGGCGTTACCACCGTCGCCGGCGTTACCGTCACCACCGTCACCGGCCGCCTCCTCCAGTCGGCACTGCGGGCGGCGGCGCCTGATGCGTCTGAGCGTCGGCATGGTGGGCGGCGATTGTGACGGTGACGGTGACGGTGGCGGCGACTGTGACGGTGACGGCAGCGATTGTGTCGGCGGCATCGGCGATGGCGTTCCCGGCCCCGGCCCGCGCATCAAGACAACTTTTCCAGCCGAATGCGGGCGATGTCGCCGGTGACCGTGTCCAGTTTGGCGATGGCGGCGGTGGCCGCGTTCATGTGGCGTTCCTGCGTCACTTGGGTCAGCATAATCACCGTCACCTCCTGGTTCGGCTGGCCCCGGCCTTTCTGCAGCACGGTGTCGATACTGATGCCGAGGTCGCCGAAGATGCGCGTAATCGCCGCCAACACGCCGGGCCGGTTGAGCACTTTCAAACGCAAATAATAAGCGGTCTCGATTTGCTCGATGGCAAGAAGCGGCAACGCCGCCAGCGAGCCGGGCTGAAACGCCAAGTGCGGCACGCGGTTTTCCGGGTCGGTGGTGACCGCGCGCACCACATCGACCAAGTCCGCGACCACGGCCGAGGCGGTCGGCTCCGCGCCGGCGCCGGCCCCGTAATACAAACTCGGGCCCAGCGCATCGGCGCGCGCCAAAATCGCGTTCATCACGCCGCCGACATTGGCGAGGAGTTCGCGCTTTGGAATCAACGCCGGATGCACGCGCAACTCGATGCCGGCCGCGGTGCGCCGCGCCAGGCCGAGATGCTTGATGCGGTACCCCAACTCGTCGGCGAACGCGATGTCCTCGGCCGCCACCTCGGTGATGCCCTGCACATGCACGCGCTCGAATTGCAGCGGAATGCCGAACGCGATGGAGGCGAGGATGGTCAGTTTATGCGCGGCGTCGACGCCGTCGATGTCGAACGCCGGGTCGGCTTCCGCGTAGCCCAGTTGTTGCGCCGCGGCCAATGCCTCGCCAAAGTCGCCGCCGCTTTCTTGCATGCGCGTGAGGATGTAATTGCAGGTGCCGTTGATGATGCCGGCCAGTTCCTCGATGCGGTTGGCGGCCAAGCCCTCGCGCAAGGTTTTGATAATCGGAATGCCGCCGGCCACCGCGGCCTCGAACGCGACCATCACGCCGCGCTGTTGCGCCTTCTCGAAGATGGCGTTGCCGTGCAGCGCGATGAGCGCTTTGTTGGCGGTGACCACATGCTTGCGGTTGTCGATGGCGCGCAGCACCGCCTGCTTCGCCACGCCGTCGCCGCCGATTAACTCGACCACGATGTCGATGCCGGGGTCGTCGACAATTTGCATGGCATCGGCGGTGAGTTTCAGTCCATCGACGGTGTCGCGCGGTTTGGCGAGGTCGCGCACCGCGGCCGCGGCCACGCGAATTTCGCGCCCGGCGCGGCGGCTGATTTCATCCGCGTTGCGGCGCAGCACCGCCAAGGTGCCGCCGCCGACCGTGCCTAAGCCCAACAGGCCGACCTTGACTGCTTTCACTGGGTCAAATCCATGCGGGGAACCGCGGGGTGGGTTACGGTGTTAATCTCACGAGTTGGAGCGACGGCGACGGCGGCGACGGCCGCGGTGACCATCGTTGCGGCGAGCGTCGCGATTCATGTTGGCGAATATTAGCGCGATTTTATGAAACTTCACCTGAACAATCGACCGAATTGCATGGTCGTGCAAGCATGCGTTGTCGCGCCGGCCGGCGACGGTGCGCCACGCCACCGTTTCCGCATCGGCGGCGTCTGGTATCGGCGCAGCGTGATTCTAACCCCCGAATCGGTGACATTGTGGGAAGTCGGCGCGCCCGCCGAGTTGACCGCCGCGCATTTCGAGCGCCTCGCGGATTTGGGCGCGGAGGTCATCATCCTCGGCAGCGGCGCGCGCGCGGCCGCGGTCCCCGCCGCCATCACCCAGCCCCTCATGCGCCGCCGCATCGGCTTGGAAATCATGAACACCCCCGCCGCCTGCCGCACCTACAACATCATCGCCACCGACGGCCGCCCCGCCGCCGCGGCCTTAATTGCTTGAGTCGACTGCGTTGCCCGAGTCGCGCGCATCATCCGCCACCGTCTTCCACACCGCGCCGGTTTTGGATTCTTTTTCCAGCAACTTGAGCCATTGTTGGTGGGCTTGGAGGTCGGTTTCGGTGGCGGGGATGAGTGGGGTGGGGAGGCGCGCGGCGTTGGGCGGGGGGGCGACTTCGGCCGGCCAGGTGATGTGGTCGGGCGAATCCGCGGCGTCGCCTAACAGGGTGACTTGGCCGCCGGTCATGGCCAGGTAGACATCAGCCAGGAGTTCGGCGTCGAGGCGCGCACCGTGCAGGTCGCGCTGCCGGCGGTCGACGGCGAACCGGTCGCACAACGCGTCCAAACTGTTGCGCTGGCCGGGGAATTGCTCGCGCGCCATGGCCAGCGTGTCGGTCACTTCGCAGTGCGCTTCGATGACGCCGCCGGTTTGGTTTTTGCCGCCCTTGCCTTTGCCGCCGCCGGCATCACCGTCGCCGGCACCGTCGCCGGCACCGTCACCGTCACCGTCGCCAACGGCAATCCCGGCTAACTTAAATTCGTTGTTCAGGAATCCGACATCGAACGGCGCGTTGTGGATGATGAGTTCCGCGCCCTTGATGAATTCCAGCAACTCGCGCGCGACTTCCGAAAACTCCGGCTTGTCGGCGAGTTGCTCGGCGGTGATGCCGTGCACTTCGGCGGCCGCTTCGTCGATGTCGCGCTTGGGGTTGAGGTAGTGGTGGAAGGTGTTGCCGGTCAGCCGCCGCGCGACCATTTCCACGCAGCCGATTTCGATGACGCGGTGGCCCTGCGCGACTTCCACGCCGGTGGTCTCGGTGTCGACCACGATTTGCCGCGCCGTCATGCTCATGCCAAATACTCGTCGATGGCGCGGTTCGCCAACTGGTCGGCGCGCTCGTTGCCGGCGTGGCCGGCATGCGCTTTGACCCAGTGCCAGGTGATGTCGTGGCGGCCGATGAGCGCGTCGAGGCGCTCCCACAAGTCGCGGTTTTTGACCGGGCGACGGTTGGCGGTGCGCCAGTTTTTGCGCTTCCAGTCAGCCAGCCACCGCTGCACACCGTCGCGCAAGTAGCGCGAGTCGGTGTACACCTCGACCCGGCAAGCGCGGCGCAACGCGCTCAAGGCCTCGATGGCGGCCATGAGTTCCATGCGGTTGTTGGTGGTGTCCGGCTCGCCGCCGTACAGCGATTTTTCGCGCGCGCCGAACTGCAGCAGCGCGCCCCAGCCGCCGACCCCGGGGTTGCCGCGGCACGCGCCGTCGGTGTGGATGATGACCGGGGCCGGCATGGTTCTTGGCGAGTCGGTCACGGTGACGGGGGCGAGTCGGCGGGCGCGGTGAGGGGCGACGCCGGCGACACCGGCGAACTTGGCGACCCGGCGCGCCGCACATGCGTCGGCGTAAATGTCGCGTTGCGCGTGGCCGCCGGTTGCGCCAGGCCCGGCAGCCACCGCCACCGCAGTCGCGCCGGGGAAGCGGCGGTGAGCGCGGTTTCCCGCTTGCGCGCGACCAACACATACACCGCGCCGAGCCCGGGCCACCACCTGGCGCCCGCGTGGTCGAGGGCGGTGAATTTCCGCCGCCCATCCGCGCCTTGCAGCGGCGGGCGGTGGAACAGCATCGCGGCCCCCGCCAACGCCAAACCGAACTCGGTCAGCCAGTCCTGCACTGTGCCGACGCGAATCGGCGCGCCGCCCCAAGCGGAATCGCGCCCACCAAACGCGCGCAGCGCCGCCCACAAACTCAGCGGGTTGAAGCCGGTGATGACCACGCAGCCTTGCGGCGCGAGAATCTGCGCCGACTCGCGCAACGCCGCCTGCGGGTCGGCGCAATGCTCCAAGATGTGCGGTAGGACGATGAGGTTGTGGGTTTTGACCGTGAACGGCAGCGCCTCCGGCTGGGCGATGAGGCGATGCGGCGGCGCGCGGTCATCGTCGTCGGCACCGTCGCCGGCGCCGGCCCTGGCCGCGGCCGCGGTTTTTCCGGCACCGTCACCGGCGGCCGCGGCAACACCGGCCCGGCCCGCGCCCCGCCCGACCACCAAAAACCGCTGCCCGGTCTCAACGCCGCGCAAAAAATCCACCGCCGGCCGCCCGACTTGCAGCGCGTTGGGGTAGTAGCCGGCCGGCACCAAGCGCGCGCAGTGGCGCTGCTCCTCGCGCAGCACGAAGCGGCCGAGTGAAGTGTCAAACCAGTCGCGCATATCGAATCACGGAGTCGCTAAGTTATCGGGGTTATCGGGGTTGCCGGGGTTGCCGGGTGACCGAATCGCCAAGTCGCCAAATTCACGCCGCCACCGTCACGCCGCGCGCGGGCGCAAGTGCGCATGCCACTTGCGCTCCGCGCCCTTGAACAACCACACGATGAGGAAGGTCAGGCAGAGGTAGAAAAAGCCCGCGGCGATGAACGATTCAAACGGCACGAAATGCCGCGAGTTGACGATTTTGGCGGCGCCGAATAAGTCGACCAAAGTGATGACGCCGGCGATGACGGTGCCGTGCAGCATGAAGATGACTTCGTTGCCGTACGCCGGCAGCGCGCGGCGCAACGCGCTCGGCAGAATCACCCGCCGCAGCGCCACGCCCGGGCGCATGCCGCAGGCGCGCGCCGCCTCAATTTCGCCGCGCGGGGTTTGCGCAATCGCGCCGCGGATAATTTCCGCGGTGTAGCCGGCGGTGTTGAGCGAAAAGCCGATGAGCGCGCACCAGTACGCTTCCTTGAACACCGCCCACAACATGCTCTCGCGCAGGAAATCGAACTGCGCGAAGCCGTGGTAAATCAGATACACCTGCGCCAGCAACGGTGTGCCGCGCATGAAATAAATGAAGCCGCGCGGGAAGGCGTTGACCGTGGCGCGCCGCGACGCGGCCGCGACGCCGAGCGGCAGCGCCAGAACGAAGCCGCAGAGCAGCGCCAGAATCAGCAACTCGATGGTGACCCGCAGCCCGGACAAATACAGCGGCAGGTTGTCGATGATGACGGTGAAGTCCATCACGCGCCCTCTGCATCGGCGACGGTGGCGTGCACACCGACGCTGTACCGTCGCTCCAAATAACGCAAGCCGAGATTGGAAACCGCGGTGAGCAACAAAAACAACAGCGCCACCAACAGGTAGAACGAAAACGGTTGGCGGGTGGCGCCGCCGGCCTGGCCGGCCTTGAACACCATGTCGTGCAAGCCGATGACCGACACTAACGCCGTGGTTTTCATCAACACCAACCAGTTGTTGCCGAAGCCCGGCAGCGCGTGGCGCACCATGGCCGGCAGCGTGATGCGCAAGAACACCCGCGCCGGCGACATGCCGAACGCGGCCCCCGCTTCAATCTCGCCGCGCGGCACCGCCAAAATCGCGCCGCGAAAGGTCTCGCCCATATACGCGCCGAAGATGAAGCCGATGGTGACCACGCCGGCCGCGAACGGACTGACATCGACATAGCCCAAGCCCAGCGCGTCGGTCAGGTGGTTGATGGCGATTTGCCCGCCGAAGAACAGCAGCGTCATCAGCACCAAGTCGGGGATGCCGCGAATCAGCGTGGTGTAGACGCCGCCGACCAAGCGCGCGGCCGCGGAGTCGGAGAGTTTCGCAGCCGCGGCTAACATGCCGAGCGCGCAGGCGATGACCAGCGACAGCAACGCGACCTGCACGGTCAGCACCGTGCCGGTCAAAATGAACGGCAAGTATCCGATGACTTCGGCCACGCCGCCGCCCCCTGTCGCTTCGTTGCCGCGCTGCTACCGTCGCCGCATGCAAACGCGCGTTATTCGCCGTAGATGTCGAAGTCGAAGTATTTGTCGTTAATCGCCTTGTAGCGGCCGTTGGCGCGAATGGTGCGAATCGCGTCGTTGAACAACGCCACCAAGTCGGCGTCGCGTTTGCGGATGGCGACGCCCGCGCCCTCGCCGAAATATTTCGGGTCGGTGTAACTGGGGCCGACGAATTCAAAACCCGCGCCTTGGTCCGTCGACAAAAACCCGTCGTCGATGGCGACCGAATCGGCAATCAACAAATCGACGCGGCCGGCAACCAAGTCGAGATAGGCTTCGTCTTGCGTGCCGTAGCGTTTCACGGTCACGGTGTCGCCGAACTCGCCGGTGATGAAGTTGTCGTGCGTGGTGGCGCGCTGCACGCCGACCGATTTGCCGGCCAGGCCGGCCTTGGAGATGCTCACGCCGCTGCCTTTCTTGCGCACGAACCGCGCCGGCGTGTGGTAATACTTGTTGGAGAACGCGACTTTCTTTTTGCGCTCCTCGGTAATCGACATCGAGGCGATGATGGCGTCGTATTTGCGCGCCAGAAGGGCCGGGATGATGCCGTCCCAGTCCTGCGGCACCAGCGCGCATTCGGCGCCGATGGTTTTGCACAACTCCCATGCGATGTCGATGTCGAATCCGACCAGTTGGCCGCTTTCGGTAATCGAACTGAACGGCGGATACGCGCCCTCGACGCCGATGCGAATTTCTTTCCACTTCTGCGCGTGGACCGCGGGCGCGGTTGCCGCGGTTAACATGGCGGCGAACAGCATGGCGGCGAACACAGTGGCGTTAAACTGTTTCATGACGGAAGTCCTCGGTTGAATGTTGAGTGGTTGATAAAACGAACGGTAAAACGGTAACACGGTGATGGAGTCGGCGGCGAGCGCATCGGTTGCGGCAGGGCGGCGACGGCGAATAACCGTCGAGTTATCGAAGCATGCGCGCGGCTATTTCAAATTCCCCGCCAAAAACTGCCGGAAGCGCTCCGATTGCGGCTGCTCGAAAACTTGTTGCGGCGGCCCGTCCTCCTCGACCAAACCTTGGTGCAAAAACAGCACCCGGTCGGACACTTCGCGGGCGAAATTCATCTCGTGCGTCACCACCAACATGGTGCGCCCTTCCTCGGCCAGACTGCGAATCACTTTCAGCACTTCGCCGACCATTTCCGGGTCCAGCGCCGAGGTCGGCTCGTCGAACAACAGCACCTCCGGCTGCATCGCCAGCGCCCGCGCAATCGCCACGCGCTGCTGCTGGCCGCCGGACAAGTGGGCCGGATAATAATCCCTGCGGTCGGCCATGCCAACCCGCTCCAGCACCGCCTCGGCGCGCGCCACCGCCTCCGCCTTCGGCAACTTCAACACCGACACCGGGGCCTCGGTGACATTTTCCAGCGCGGTCAGGTGCGACCACAAATTGAACTGCTGAAACACCATGCCGAGTTTGGTGCGGAGGCGCTCGACCTGGCGCGGCTCGGCGGCTATGCGGCGGCCGCGTTGTTCTTTCATGCGGATGGTCTCGCCCAACACCGTGATGTCGCCGGCGGTCGGCGTCTCCAGCAAATTGATGCACCGCAGCAGCGTACTTTTGCCGGAGCCGCTACTGCCGAGCATGGAAATCACCTCATGCGGGCGCGCCGCCAGGGAAATCCCGCGCAGCACCTCCAATTGGCCGAAATGCTTGTGCAAGTCGGTGAGCGACAGGACGGTCTCAGGAGCGTTCATGGCGGTTTTTGTGAACGGCGGCGGCCGGCGGCGGCGGAAATTAACCGAGCGAATCCCAGCCCGGATGCGGCGCAAAGCGCGCGCCGTGCCGGGCTTGCAATTCGTTCAGGCGCGCGCGCAGTGTATCGCAACCGCGCGTGGCGATGTAGCGCATCGGCCCGCCACGGTGCGGCGCGAATCCGGCCCCGAAAACCAGCGCCGCGTCCAAATCGTCGGCCGATTCCACCACGCCTTCGCGCAAGCACGCGACCGCTTCGTTGAGGCATCTCAGAATGAGTCGGTCGCGCGCCTCAGCCGGGGCCTTGCCGTGCGATGCGTCTTTTTGCGCCCGGCCGTTGCTCCATTGGTAGAACCCGCGCCCGGTTTTTTTGCCGAGGCGGCAGGCCTCGACTTGGCGGCGCAGCAATTCCGGCACCCCACCGTTGGCGCCGCCGCCGTTGCCGACCAGGTTTTGCGCTACGCGCAGGCAGATGTCGAGGCCGACCGTGTCGGCCAGCGTCACCGGCCCCATTAACATGCCGAAATCGGTGGCCGCGCGGTCGATGCGCGCCGCGGCCACGCCCTCTTCCAACAACGCCACCGCCTCCAGCAAATACGGCGTGAGGATGCGGTTCACCAAAAACCCGGGGCCGCTTTTGACCGTCACCGGCAGGCGGCCGATGCGCCGGGCGAACGCGGCCGCGCGCGCCACGGCGTCGGGGCGGGTGGTGGCGGCGGTGACCACTTCCACCAGTTGCATTTTCGCCACCGGGTTGAAGAAATGCAGGCCGACCAGGCGGTTGGGGGCGAGCAACTGGGCGGTGGAATCGTCACCGTCACTGTGACTGTGACTCGAATCGCCATCACCGTCGCCGCCGCCATCGCCGCCGGAATCCCCGTCGCCGCCAAAACCCTCGCCCGGCCCCTCATCCAAACTCAACGCCGCGCCCAAGGTTTCCAGCGGAATGCTGGAGGTGTTGGTCGCCAGCAGCGCGTCCGGGCGGGCGGTTTTTTGCAGTTCCGCGAACACCGCGATTTTGGCGTCCGCGTCCTCGGCCACGGCCTCGATAATCACATCGGCCCGGCGCGCGCCGTGGCCGGCCGGGTCGGCGCGGAATCGGTCTTGCGCCAATCGCGCCAAGCGCGGCGATTTCAGTTTGCGGCGGAATAGTTTGTGCGCGCGCGCGGTGGCGCGGCCGATGGCGTCCAAGTCGCGGTCCGACACGGTCACGGTCAAGCCGCGCAGCGCGCACCACGCGCCGATGTCGCCGCCCATGACACCGCCGCCGATGACATGCACATGCGCGAATTTTTGGTCACGGTCGCCGGCATCGCCGGGGTTGTCGCGGTCGCCGGCACCGTCACCGTCGCGGCCATGGTCGCCGTCACCGTCACCGTCGCGGTCACCGTCACCGTCACCGTCGCCATGCCCGCGCGCCAATTTCTCGCGCAGAAAGAACAGCCGCGTCAGGTTGCGCGCGGTCGGCGTGGTGATGAGTTGCGCCACCGATTCGCGCTCCGCGGCCAGCAAATCGGCGCGACTGCCGCCGTGTTTGCGCCACAGTTCGATGAGACGGTACGGCGCCGGATAGTGGCGCGGGTTGGCGCGCGCCGCGACTTGCTTGCGCAAGATTCGCGCCACCACCTCGCGCGACAACGCCGGCAGCAGCGCGCGGTTCAGGATTTTCTGGCGCAGCGGAATGCGGCGCGCGCGCGGCGGAATTTTCGCGTCGATGAGGTGGCGCGCGGTGCGCTCCAACTGGCGCGGCGGCACCGCGAAATCCACCACGCCGAGGCGCTTTGCGGCGGCCGGGTCCATGCCGCGGCCGCTCAGCATGGCGCGCATGGCCGGCAGCACGCCGCTGGTTTCAATCAGCCGCGCGACCCCGCCGAAACCGGGGTGGATGCCGAGTTTCACCTCCGGCAGGCCGATGCGAATCGCCGCCGAATCGCAAGATACGCGGTAGTCGCAAGCCAGCGCCAACTCCAAGCCGCCGCCCAAGCAGTGGCCGTTGATGAGCGCGACCGTCGGCGCGCGCAAGGCCTGCAAGCGGTCGAAGACGGTGTGCGCGGCGGCGACGGCCTCCAGCGCGTCTTCCGCGCTCTCGATGCGCGCGAACTCGCTGACATCGGCGCCGGCGATGAAACCGCGCGGCTTGGCGGAAGCGATGAACACCGCGGCCGGCGCGGCCGCCTCGATGGCGTCCAAGGCCGCATCCAATTCTTCGATGACCGCGGCCGATAAAACATTCTGCGAGGTGCCGGGGACATCGAGAATTAATCTGCAGATGCCGGGCGCGGCCGGGGCGGTGGCGGTGGTCAGCGCAGCGGCGGCGGGGAATTCGCCCGTGGATTCGCCGGGCCCGTCACCGGCGAATTCGAGTCGCCAATTGGTGAGGTCAGTCATGGCGCAATCGCGGCGGGATTTTCAGCCACGGTGTTGGTGACGGTGCCGGCGACGGTGCCGGCGCCGGCGACCGCGCCACCGTCGCGCTCAATCAAAACCGCGCCGCCCTGCCCGCCGCCGATGCACATGGTGGCGACCGCGCGCCGCCAGTTTTTGCGCTCCAACACCCGCAGCGCGTGCAGCGCGATGCGCGCGCCGCTGGCGCCGACCGGATGCCCGATGCTGATGCCGCCGCCGTCGAGGTTGATGCGCTCGCGCGGGATGTCGCCGAACGCGCCGGGCAGGCCCAAAAACTCGCGGCAGTACGCGGCGTCGCGCCACGCGGCCAGGCACGCCAGCACCTGCCCGGCGAACGCTTCGTTGATTTCCCAGTAGTCGATGTCGGCCGGGCGCAAACTATTGGCGCGCAGCAAATCCGCGACTGCATGCACCGGCCCCAAACCCATCTGCGCCGGGTCCAGCGCAGCCCACCGGCAGTCGACCAGGCGGCCGCGCGGCTGCAGGTTGTGCCGCGCCACCGCGTCGTCGCCGGCCAGTACCAACCACGCTGCGCCGTCGCTGATTTGCGCGCTGTTGCCGGCCGTGACCCGGCCGGCCGGGCGGTCGAACACCGGTTTCAGTTTGGCTAATTTTTCCACGCTGGAATCGCGGCGCAGACCGTCGTCGAAGCGGTGAACGCCGCCGGCGGAATCGAAAATCGGCGTGATTTCGCGCTCGAAAATACCGCCGTCCGCGGCCGCCGCAAGGCGCGCGTGGCTGGCATGCGCGAACGCGTCCATGGCCGCTCGGCTGATGCCGAAACGGTGCGCGATGACCTCCGCGGTCTGGCCCATGGACAGCCCGGCCACCGGGTCGGTCAAGCCCTTCAAAATGCCAATCACCGGGGTCAACGCGGCCGGGCGGAACTTCGCCGCCGCTTTCAACTTGCCGGCGGCGCCGCGCGCGCCGGTCCAGTCGGCAAGGAAATTTACGAACGCGCGGCTGAACAACACCGGCATGCGGCTCATCGCCTCGGCGCCGCCGGCCAGCGTCAACCCGGCGCGCTTGCACGCGATGTTCACCGCCGCCGAATCCAGCGCCTGCATGCCGCTGGCGCAGTTGCGCGCCACCGTCCACGCGGGCGTCGCATCGCCGCAGCCGAGGCGCAGCGACACCACCCGCCCGATGTTCGCTTCCTCGACGCTCGGCCCCACGCAGCCGAGAATCACCTCGTCAAACGCCCCCGCCGCAAACCCCTGCCGCGCCAACAACGCTTGCCCCGCCGCCACCGCCAAATCGGCCGCCGCAAACGCCCCCGGCCGCCCCGCCGCCTTCAAAAACGGCGTCCGACAACCGTCGATAATGTGAATGTTTTCGGTGTAGGGCATGGTGGTGGGCTGACGCGGGATTCAGGTGCGGCAACTCGCGCATTATAACGCATCGCGGAATTGCCGGAATGGCCGCCACGGTCACGCTTTACTGCGGCAACCGGGTATAATGGAGAAAATTTTCAACGAGGCATCCCATGAACTCCCAAAACGACGCGCCCCAAAAAGACGACCACCGCAAAACTGTCGGTGAATGGTTGAAACAACCGTTTGAATGGCGCATCCCCGTATATCAACGCCATTATGCGTGGGACTCCGAGGTTGAATCCGGTCCCATTCATTTGTTTTGGGAGACGGTGAAGGAGCAGACCGTCGCCCGGTTGAACGACCAAAGGACCGACAAAAAACCTCATCAGCATTACCTTGGCGCGGTACTGGTTGACAACAAAACAGAGCCAGACGCGATTGATGGAATCAAGCGCTGGGATGTGGTCGACGGACAACAGCGATTGACCACAATCCAGATTGCGTTGCTGGCGCTCATCCGTGTGGCCACCGATGAATATCAATGCGGCGACCAAATCAAAGAGGATTTGGTGGATTTTGTATTTTCTGACAAAGAACACCATCACCCCCGTCTGGTGCCGACTAATTTCGATAAGGAGCAGTTCAGGACAGTGCTGTTTAACGTTTACGGCATTGTTTTCGATTTTGGTTCATCACAGGTGTCCAAAGAAAACGCCAACAAGTCGAAAATATTTTCGACTTTCGAGTTCTTCCAAAACGAGTATAAATCGTTTGTGGAAAAAAAACATCCGCACGACGAAATGGACATCATCCGCGCGCTCAAGGAAACCCTGCTTGACGGTTTCGACATCGTGCTGATTCCGTTGCGCGAAACCGATGAGGCGCAGAAAATCTTCGAGTCGCTCAATAACTACGCGAAACCCCTCACCACATTCGACCTGATTCGAAATAACGTGTTTGACCGTGCGGCAAAAAACACCGGTATGGATGTGAAGTTGTTTGAGTCGTCCAGTTGGCAACAAATGGAAAAGCCCTACTGGGATGGCAAAGCGGACAACAGAAGAACCGGCTGGAATACGCATATCGAGGCGTATGTCGCCCGCATGTTAGTTGCGAAGATGCAAAAAGAATTTCGTTTCAATCGAAACGAAATTTTCAGAACCTACAAGGAATTTCACAAGACCTTCTCTTCTATTGACGAGGAGATAAAAGCACTCGTCGATTATCTGGATATCTATCAGTATCTCGATGGGGGCACCGAAAGAAAACCGGACGGTGCCGAAGTTGATTTCGGCGTTTTTCTGCATGAAATCTGGCCGAATCGGGATTTTTATCCGGCGATTTTCCTCATTGCCGGCAGTGGCGCAAGCGCGCAACAAAAGCAACGGATGATTCGGCTTTTGGAGTGCTATGTGATTCGGCGGGGCGTTTGCAAGTTGTCTCTTGCCCATTACAACAAGCATGCCGTGAGTATTTGCGCTGAATTGGGCGATAACCCCAGTTATGAATCGTTGAGCAACATGCTCAAGACTGCCGCAAAGGACACCACCGTGTTTCCGGATGATGAAAGGGTGAAAACGGACTGCCTCGACGCAAAATTTTACCCTTCGCCTTTTCAGCGGTATGTGTTCGATAAAATCGAAGAATCCATGCATGATAAAAAGGCGGAAAGAACCAGACTTTCTGATTTAACCATCGACCATATCCTTCCCAAAAAGTGGAATACGAATGAAAAGTGGAAAAACATCGTGTTGGGCGCCGACACCGACCGTAGCGAGATGGATGTGATGGTGGTCGATTCACATATCGACACCATTGGCAATCTGACTTTGCTGTCGGGACCAAACAATTTGGTCAAATCAAACCGTCCCATGGATGAGGTAAAGGAATTGTTTGAAGAGACCACGGTGAAGTTGAACCGCCAACTGGCGCAAGAAGAATCGTGGGGGCTGGAAAAAATCCGCGCGCGCAGCAAAGAACTCGCGGAGAAAATCTGCGAAATCTGGCCCTACGATATTCCAGATTAGGCAAAGAGAACCGTTGTTTTGAATCTCGATTTTTCTCAAGCGTCCATCGCACAAACATTTTGGATTTGCGGTTTATGGAAAACACCGTTGAGGAAGGGAACCGACAAGAAACAAGCATCCAGATGCCAAGGATGGCAAATTGGCCGACGCGTCGATGCTCGTTTGAGTCGCCAGCCGTGTCCCACCCGCCACAACCCATGAATTGTCCGGCCCTACTGAACACCGCCCAAAATTCAAAACTGGGCGACAACATACACAAGGTTGCACAACCATCTCTTTTCGGTATACTCCGCTCAGCGGCCAGCCGCGCGGGTGTCGTATAATGGTCATTACCTGAGCTTCCCAAGCTCATGATGGCGGTTCGATTCCGCTCACCCGCTCCATTTTTTGCGCGCCGAATTCCAACGCGCCGAATTCCCCGACGCTTGCCGCCGCTTCCTTCCACCCCCGCCGAGACCATCCCGATGCGCGAACCGCGACTTATGCGTTCCCGCCCGCCGACCGAGGCGCGCGCGTAATGGCGTGGTGGGGCAAGGTTATCGGCGGGACTTTCGGCTTTATGTTGGGCGGGCCGATTGGCGCGCTGCTCGGCGCATCGTTCGGCCACCAGTTTGATGCGCGGGCGCGCGGCGGCGGCGGCTACCAAAACTATGACGACGCCCTCGGCGGCCCCGGCGACTTCGGCGATGCCGGCGACCTTGGCGACCCAGGCGCGCAGGAGCGCGTGCAGGCGGCGTTTTTCACCGCCACTTTCGCGGTGATGGGGCATATCGCCAAGGCCGATGGGCGGGTGACCCGGGATGAAATCTCGCTCGCCAAGCAGTTGATGGACAACCTGCGGTTGGACGCGGCGCAGCGCCGGGTCGCGCAGGCGTTGTTCAACGAGGGCAAAGCGGCGGACTTCGACCTCGATGCGGTGTTGGCGCAGTTTCGCGCCGAGTGCCACCGCCGCCGCACGCTGGTGCAGATGTTCGTGGAAATCCAGATTCAAGCGGCGCTGGCGGACGGGCGCATCGACCCGGAGGAAAACCAAGTGCTGCGGCGCATGGCGCTGGCGCTCGGCTTGGCGCTGGACGATTTGGAGCGCCTCATCGGTCAGATTCGCGGCGCCGATTCGTATCACGCGCACGGCGACCGGGTGTCGCTGCGCGACGCGTACCGCATCCTCGGCGTGGCAAACAACGCGCCGCTGCCGGAAGCGCGCAAGGCGTACCGCCGCCTCATCAGCCAGCACCACCCGGACAAACTGGTCTCCAAGGGCTTGCCGGAGGAGATGGTGAAATTAGCCAACGAGAAGACCCGCGAAATTCGCGCCGCGTGGGAGAAAATCAAGCAGGCGCGGGCCGGTTGAGCGCGCGCGCCGGCGATGTCGCGATGCCGTTGCCGTTGAGTACGCCAAGTTTGCCCGCCGCATTGTGCCGCCCGCCATGCCCGACCGCCCCGCCGATTCTTGCGCCGCCGGCCATCGCCCGGTGCGCAGTTATGTGCTGCGCGAGGGCCGCCTGACGGCCGGGCAACGGCGCGCGCTGGAGGCGCTCTGGCCGAAATACGGTTTGGATTTGGCGGCGGATGCGGGTCGATCCGGCGGCGGTTTATGCGACGGTGGTGACGGTGGTGACGGTGGCGACGGTGGTGACGGTGGTTTCGCCGCCGGTTTTGACGGTGGTTTCGACTCCGGTTTCGCCGCCGGTTTTGACGCCGGCGCCGACCCCAACGCCGCGCCGGATTACCGGCAAATCTTCGGCCGCAACGCGCCGCTGCACTTGGAAATCGGCTTCGGCGACGGTGAGGCGCTGCTGGAAATGGCGGCGCGCAACCCGCACTGCGACTTCCTCGGCGCGGAAGTGCACCGCCCCGGCGTCGGCCGTGCGCTGCTGCAAATCGAAGCGCGGCAACTCGCCAACATCCGCTTGTTCCGCGCCGACGGTTCTCAGGTGCTTTCGGCCGCGGTCGCGCCGCGCGCATTGGCCGCGCTACATCTGTACTTCCCCGACCCGTGGCCGAAAAAACGCCACCACAAACGCCGCCTCCTGCAACCGCCGTTCATCGCCTTGGCGGCCTCGCGTTTGGCGGCCGGCGGGCATTTCCACTTCGCCACCGACTGGCAGGACTACGCCGAGCAAGCATTGGCGCGACTGGAAGAATTCAACGGATGGGAAAACTGCGCCGGCCGCGGCCGGTTCTCGCCGCGCCCGCCGGCGCGCCCGCAAACCAAGTTCGAACGCCGCGGCCAACTTCTCGGCCACCCGGTCTGGGACGTTGTGATGCGCAAAACCGCGGAATAAACGCGGCGGCGTGGACGCGGTGGCGCGGGATAGTTGCCGGCGCGCGACGCTTGCAAAGTTGCCGCGCGCGCGGCGCTTGCAGTGCGGTTGCCGGGCGCGCGAAGGTTGCGGTGCGGTTGCCGGGCGCGGCAACGAAAACGGCGACCGCGCCCCGAAAGGAAAAAATGGTGGCCAGGGACAGAATCGAACTGCCGACACGAGGATTTTCAGTCCACTGCTCTACCGACTGAGCTACCTGGCCAGATGACTGCGGCTGGCATCGACCGCAACCGCGAACATGTCGCTCGCACAAATCGCCCACCGCCGAGTCAAACGCGCGCGATTTTACCCGCATCGCCGCGGTTTGGGAAGAGGCCGTATGCTGCCAATTCGTTGCGCCCGCAATTCCGGCGCCGCTACCGGTTGCCGCCTTGGATGATGCGGTTCAAAATCATCGCGCAGAACAGAATCGCAAAGCCGGCCAAAATGCCCTGGCCGACATTCGCGTATTGCAGCGCCTCCAGCACATCCTCGCCCAAGCCCTTGGCGCCGATGAGCGACGCGACCACCACCATCGCCAAACTCAGCATGATGGTCTGGTTGATGCCGGCGAAAATCGACGGCGCGGCAAGCGGCAGGTCGACTTTGGTGAGTAAATACCACTTCGATGCGCCGAAAGCGATGGCCGCTTCGCGGATGGATTCCGGCACGCCGCGCAAGCCGAGCACGGTCAAGCGCACCACCGGCGTGCCGCCGAAAATCATGGTGATGACGATGGCGGCCGGTTTGCCGACGCTGAACAGCGCAATCACCGGAATCATGAAAACGAACGACGGCATGGTCTGCATAAAATCCATAATCGGGCGGATGACGCTGTAAAACCGCTCGCGCCGCGCGCAGAACACGCCCAACGGAATGCCGATGCTGATGCTGATGCAGGCCGCGGTGCCGAGCAGCGCCAGCGTGGTCATGGCCTTCTCCCAAAACTCAAGGATGCCCATGAACGCCAGCGACGCGGCCGCGAAAGCGGCGCCGCGTACGCCCGCGGTCAGGCCGGTGAGCAAGATGATGAAGCCGGCCACCAACGGCCACGGTGTCTGCACGAACAGCACTTCCAGTTGGTCGAGAAACACGCGGATGCCGTACGAGATGAAATAAAACACCCCGGCCCCGGCGTCGGTCAGCCAGGCGAAGAACGCGACAATCCAGTCGATGGCGGCGAGGCGGTAACTGGGGTTGGCGGGGAAGTCGCCCAATACTTCGGTGGGGTCGTTGAAGCCGTAGAACAGCGCGCCGACCGCGTAGACGAACAACACGAACGCGGCGCTCAAGCACACCCCGGCCGGCGCCAGCGCGCTTTTTAATGCGCGGTCGGACAGCCATTCGGAGAATCGTTTTTCCAGGATTTTGTTCGCCAAGAATCCTTGCGCCAACTTCACCGCCAACAACACCGTCGCGCCGAACACCGCCACCCACACGGCTGATTCTTCCGCGGCCTTGATGTCCAGTTCGATGTTGGCGATTTCGCGCTCCAGCGCGGTTATCCAGCCGCGGATGGTGTCGACTTTGTCGGTTTGATTTTCCACCGCGGATTGCAGTTGTTCATAGCGCAAACGCAATGTGCCTTCGATGCCGGCGATGCGTTCGCGCGCTTCGACCGACAAGTCGCCGAACAAGCCGCGCATGATTCGCGTCAGCGCGAAGGTCTCGACGATGACGAACGGCAAGCCCCACTTCCACAAGCCGCGCATGCCGAACCACACCGGGCCGAGCAGCGCGGCGCTTAAGTTGAAACTCCAAACGAATGCGGTGGTGTCGCCGATGCGGGTGAACTCGCGCCGGTAGTAATGCGTCGAGCGCTTGAGGCCGATGAATTGTTTCAGCAACTCGACGCGGTCTTCGGCCGGCGTCGCCGAGTCGGCGTTGGAACCGGCGCCGGACTTGGAGTCGGTGGCGGAGTCGGGGTTCGAGTTTGACTCCAACTTGGAATCGGAATTCATGATGCCCTCGCGTTATCGCCATCGCCGCTACCATCGCCGCTGCCGTCAATCACAGCCTGCAGTAAGTCTTGTGAGGTAACCACGCCGCGCCGCGCGCCGGCCGCATCGACGATGAGCAGCGGCTGGTGGGCGGCGGCCGGTTTTGATGCGGCCGCGGCGATTAACGCATGCAGCGGCGCGTCCTCGGCGAATTTCGGGGCGTCGCCGAGCGCGCCGTGTTCGCGCTCGAATTCCTCGACCGGGCGCATCACCGCATGCGCGCGCACCACCTTCAAGCGCGAGATGCCGGCCACGAAATCGGCGACATAATCATCGGCCGGGCGCATAACGATGTTCTCCGGCGTGTCTTCTTGAATCAACTTGCCGTCGCGCATGATGGCGATGCGGTCGCCGATGCGCACCGCTTCGTCGAGGTCGTGGGTGATGAACACCGTGGTCTTGTGCATCTGCGCGGCCAGCGCCATGAACTGGCTTTGCAGTTGCCGCCGAATCAGCGGGTCGAGCGCGCTGAACGGTTCATCCATCAACAGCACATCGGCGTCCGCGGCCAAGGCCCGCGCCAGGCCGATGCGCTGCTGCATGCCGCCGGATAACTCGTGCGCAAACTTGTTGCCCCAGCCGGACAACTCCACCAGCGCCAAGTTTTGTTCGGCGATTTGCAGGCGGGTGTTTTTGTTCACGCCGCGAATCTCCAGCGGCATGGCGATGTTGTCCAGCACCGAGCGGTGCGGCATCAGCGCGAAGTTTTGAAACACCATGGCGATGCGGCGGTTGCGAAAATCCTGCAACTGCTGCGGCGACAGTTGCATCACATCGCGGCCGCCGACATAAATGTGGCCGCTGGTCGGCTCCAGCAGACGGTTGATGTGGCGCACCAGCGTGGATTTGCCGCTGCCGGACAACCCCATGATGCAGTAGATTTGGCCCCGCGCCACTTCGAAACTCACATCGGCGACGCCGATGACGCAGTTGTAAGTTTCCAACGCCGCGCGCTTGGAAAGACCGTCGTTTTGAATCCGCCGCAACGCCTCCGCGCTGCGCTGGCCGAAAATTTTCCAGGCGTTGCAGACGCGAATCGCAGCGCCGTCACCGGCCGCAACGACCGCCGGCGCCGCCGGGGAAGAGTTGCGGTTCATCGGCAAATCGTGAACGATGCCGCGGCCCGCGCGCGACAAGAGCGCGGCGCGGGCGGCGGCGGTTGGTTCGATTAGTGATGAACCGTGATGCGCGTTACAAACCGAGCCACGAATCAACGCGCCCGGTGTTGTCGGCAATCCATTCATTCACCACTTCGTCCGGGTCGCGTTTCTGGCCCGCGATTTGATAAGCGAAGAAACTCACATCGTCGGCGTTCAATTTCATGTTCTGCAGGAACTCGTAAATCACCGGCGCGCGCCCGCGCAACGCTTTGGAATACGCGACTTGCACTTTCTTCAACGCATCCTCGCTCATCACTTTGGAGTTTTCATACCAGTTCGGGTCGTCGCTCGGCTGATACATAATGTATTTGGCCGGGTCGTAAGGCGGCTCTTCCAAGCGCACGATGTCGTGCAAGAACCAGATGGCATGCGGCGAGTAACAATAGAACGCATAGCCGCGGCCCTTGGCGATGGAGTCGCCGACCGTGGCCTGCATCACGCTCTGCTCGGCGCGCACCGGGTCCATGAACGGCAAGAGACCGTAGTCGCGCACCTTGACTTGGTTGACATTGGCCGACGCCCAGCCCGGCGCGCCGACCCAGATTTCACCCTTGCCGTTGCCGTCGCTGTCCATCAACTTGGCGATTTCCGGGCGCGCCAAATCGAAGATGGAAGTTACGCCGTGCCGCTGCGAGAACACTTTGGAGACGCAGAAACTTTGCTTGCCGACATAACTGTTGGCGCTGAGTTCGACCGTGTCTTCGCCGTCGACATACTTGTTGGTGAAACTCTCCTGGTTCGGCAGCCACACATCGGGGTGCACATCGATGTCGCCGTTGCCGGCATGCATCGCCTGGAAGATGGCGGCGTTGCTACCCGGCACCAGTTCGGCTTGGCCGCCGATGCGGGCGGTGACGATGTTCTTGATGAGATACGCGATGCTCTTGGCGCCGACCCAACTCGGCTCGCCGATTTTGACGCTCTCGGCCATGGCCGGCGATGCCGCCAGCGTGGATGCGATGAACGCCGACGCTAATAAACTTTTCAAGCGCGGCGCGATTCGGGATGGGATGTTCATGGAAAACCTCTGCGGTGTTTGGTTGGTGTTCAAAAATCGTTTGCTTGATGAGCGCCCACGGATGGGAACCCGCGGCGCCCGGCAAACGCGCGGATTATGCGGGAAACCGGCTGGGAATCCAAGGGCTTTTATCCGCCCGGCGCGCGTCCGTCAATGCGCGTCCCCGCCCCGCCCGCCGCGCATTTGCCATTCCCCGGCGGTTGCGCTACACTCGCGGCAATTCACCAGCCACCAACGATTCCATGAGCAGAAAACCCAGAACATCCGCGCCGGGCGCGGCCAAGGGCGCGGACGCATCCTCATTCACCCTGACCGACAACGCCACCGGGCAGTCGTGGCAACTGCCGGCGCGCACCGGCGCGTTCGGCAACCGTCTCATCGACATTAAAAAACTGTACGGCGACACCGGCGTTCTCACCTACGACCCCGGTTTTACCTCGACCGCTTCGTGCCAGTCCGACATCACTTTTATCGACGGCGAGAAAGGCGTTCTGCTGCACCGCGGTTATTCGATTGAAGAGTTGGCGAGTCGCAGCGATTTCATGGAAACTTGTTATTTGCTTTTATACGGCGAACTGCCGACGCCGGAACAGAAGGCGTCGTTCGACGCCGACATTAAAAACCACACGCTGATGCACGACCAGTTCATCTCGTTTTACAAGGGCTTCATGCGCAACGCGCATCCGATGGCGATTATGGTCGGCGTGGTCGGCGCGTTGTCGGCGTTCTACCACGACAGCATCGACATCAACGACTTGAGTCAGCGGCAGTTGGCGGCGCACCGCCTCATCGCCAAAATGCCGACCATCGGCGCATATGCGTACAAATATTCGCTCGGCATGAGTTTCCCCATGCCGCGCAATGATTTAAGTTACCCGGAAAACCTGCTGCGGATGATGTTTTCCAACCCGGCCGAGGAATATAAAATCAACCCGGTGCTGGCGCGCGCGATTGACCGCATTTTGATTCTGCATGCCGACCATGAACAGAACGCGTCGACTTCCACGGTGCGCCTGGCCGGTTCGTCCGGCGCCAATCCGTACGCCTGCATCGCCGCGGGCATCGCCTCGCTGTGGGGGCCCGCGCACGGCGGCGCCAACGAAGCGGTGCTGAAAATGCTGGAGGAAATCGGCGGCGTCGAACGCGTCGGCGAATACATCGCCCGCGCCAAGGACAAAAGCGATTCGTTCCGCTTGATGGGCTTCGGCCACCGCGTGTATAAAAACTACGACCCGCGCGCCACGGTGATGCGCAAGACCTGCCACGAAGTGCTCGGCGTGCTCGGCATCGACGACCCGAAGTTGAAGTTGGCGATGGCGTTGGAAAAAATCGCGCTGGAAGACGACTACTTCGTCGAGAAAAAACTGTATCCCAATGTCGACTTTTACTCCGGCATTATCTTGAAGGCGATGGGCTTTCCGACTTCGATGTTCACCGTGATGTTCGCCATCGGCCGCACCGTCGGCTGGGTGTCGCACTGGAAAGAAATGCTGAAAGACGAAGACCAAAAAATCGGCCGCCCGCGCCAGTTGTATCTCGGCCACAAAAAACGCAAATACATCCCCATCGACAACCGCGGCCACACCGACAAAAAAACCAGTTGGTCATGGCTGTGGGGCGGACGGTGATTGGCGCTGCGACTCGCAATGCGATGCGGCGAAAGCGAGAAACTCCTCCACCGCCCGCAAGCGAAACTTCCGGCGCTGGTAGACCAGCGAAAACGGCCGGCGAATAGGCGGCTTCAACGGCGCGGCATGCAGCAATCCTAACGCCAATTCTTTTTCCATCGTCGCCACCGACAAGATGGAAACGCCGAGCCCGGCGCTGACCGCGCTCTTTATCGACTCGGGGCTGCCGAACTCCATGATGATGTTCAAGTCCGCGGCGTCGACGCCCCGCTCCGCGATGTAGTTTTCCATCACTTCGCGCGTGCCGGAGCCTTCCTCGCGGCTGATGAACGGGTATTCCAACAAGTCGGCAATCGCCGCTTGGTCGCGCGCCGCCAACTTGTGGCCGACCGGGCAGACCGCGACCAACTCGTCGTCCCAGATGGTTTGGGTGACCAAGTTTTTGTTGTTGACCGGCCCCTCGACGATGCCGACATCGATGTCGTTGTTTTCCACCATGTGAATCACGCCGCCGGTGTTGGCGATGTGCAGGCGCACCGCGACGCCGGGAAAACGCGACTGGTATGCGCCGACCATGCGCGGGATAAAATACTCGCCGATGGTGGTGCTGGCGCCGACCGCCAGCGGGCCCTGCGCGTCGCCGGTCAACGCGCGCACCGCGCCGTTCATCTCGTTGTACTGTTCCATGATGCGGTCGGCGTACAACTTGACCACCTGCCCGGCCTCGGTCAACTCGATGCGGTTGTGCGCGCGCTCAAACAAACGGGCGTTAAAATGCTCCTCCAGCCGGCGAATCTGAAAAGTAACCGCCGGCTGCGTCATGTGCAGCGCCTCGGCCGC